>JAHDSS010000200.1 GCA_018432565.1 Kiritimatiellia bacterium | reverse complement strand
TACTGGGTAAACTGCACCAGCTCGCCCAGCGTCATCCGCCCCTGGATCACCATCCGCCCGCCCAGCAGCAGCACCAGCACCGAACTCAGCGCAAACCAGAATCCCGCCAGCGGCCGCGTCCCTTCATGCACATAGGCCAGCCGCAGGTTCTTCTTCATCAGGGTGCGGTTGCGCGCATGGAACAGGCCCAGCCACCGCGGCTCCAGCCCGAACGATTTCACCGTCTGGATCCCCGTGAAGGTCTCCTGGTTGAAGCTTGCCATCTCCGACAGCTCCTCCTGGACCGTCAGATGCCCCCGCTTGATGCGATGCGCAAACCACGTGAAACTGCCGACCATCAGCGGCACCAGCAGCAGGATGATTCCCGCCAGCACCGCGTTCAGGCGGAACATCACCCCGAACGCCAGAAGGAACACGAACACCATGCGGCTGTTCTGCATCAATCCCTGGCCCACCCCCATCCCCACCTGCCGCACATCCGACGACAGCCGGTTCATCAGGTCGCCCGTGTGCTGCCCCCGGAAATAGCCGCGGTCCAGCGTGGTCAAATGATCGAACAGATCCCGCCGGATGTCCGACTCCACCTGATGCCCCACCCGCAGCGGAATCCGGCGCATCCCATACGACAGTCCTGTCGCCGCCGCCGTCGCCGCCGCATACACCCCCAGCCAGCGCAGCAGACCCGGCAGGTCCAGGTCCCCCGCCGTCAGTCCGTCGATCACAAACCGCGAAATGAACGGAATCCCGATATTGAACCCCACCGTCAACAGCGACAGCAGAATGCCCGACGCAATCACGCGCCCGTGCGGCACCACGTACTGGCGCAATCGGTTCTTCTCTGGCTGGCTGGTTCTCATAAACAAGGCCATTCACCATACACCCCTCCCGCCCCGGTGACCACCCGCTACTCCAGCCCCTCCATGCCAAGCCCAGGGCTGCGTCAAGTAAGGTGTTTTCAGAACAATCCGGCTCGGCAGGGATGCCTCGCCCTGCCCTTTCCGAGAAAAGGCGGGTGGGGTAGGGCGAATCGTCCCCGATGAGCCGCTTTCTTGACGCAGCCCTGATGCCCAGACCCCCACGCCCTTGCGGCGTGGGTGAACCAGTCCGGACCAAAATCCCCCACACGACGCCCAAACGAATTCCATTCCTGATATACACTTATACACATATGTGTATATGTGCATTTTTACAGTGATCCGCCGGCGCGGTTTTTCTGGCGCTCAACCCGTCTCCTCCTCCCTGGATCGATGGAGTGCCCCCTCCCGCATGCGACTCGCGAATTCCTGCGGTGCAGAATGAATCCGGGCCACGCACGCACCGCGCCGAAACGGTTGACCCGTTTTTTCTCCCCGTCCTTGTCCCGTCTTAATCCAATCGATACATTTGAACACTACCCCAAAGGCCTGCATGAACATCCACTCCATCCCCTCCGCTCTCCGCTCCCTCCCTCTTTTCTGCCTGCTGCTCGCCGCCCTGGCCTGCCCGCCCGCCGCCTGGGCGGACCTTGTGCAGAATTTCGACTCCATTACCGACGACCCTTCGTACGGCGATCTCTCGGATTACGGCGAGTGGCTGTCGAACAATTCCATGGTCGTCACCAACAACGCCCGCGGCGGCAGCGGACGCTGTCTCGTCATGGATGATGACACCGGCGGATATCTGCTCTACGAAGGCGCCGACGGCAATGGCAAGGACGTTGGCCTGGGAACCGTCTCTGTCTGGTACCGCCACTGGAACGCGGACGGCAACTCCGTCGCCTTCCAGACGGAATACAGCCAGAACGGCGGGGCATGGATCGCCATCGGCCCCGAAGTGTCCGTTTCTTCCACCACCTATGCCCAGTTCAGCCGCGACGTCAATCTGGCCGGCGACAACATCCAGGTGCGGTTCCGCTCCACGGCCAGCAGCGAACGCCTCTGCCTGGATGATGTCACCCTGACGGACATGAGCGGCCCCGCCGAAGACCCCAACCTGTCGGCGCCCTCCTCGCTCTCGTTCGGGCGGATCCTGCCGGGCACCGCCGCTACGCAGGTGCTGGCGCTCGCGAACACCGGCCCCTCGAACACGCTGCACCTGTCGTCGCTTTCCTCCGCCCGCGGCGACACCGCCCGGTGCAACGTCGGCTCCCTCCCCGCCTCCCTCGCCCCCGGCGCCACCGCCGGCGTCAGCGTGGTGTACCATCCGGGCCCCGTCACCGGCGTTTCCCACTCGGCCGTGTTCCATCTGAATACCGACGACCCGTCCACCCCGGCGCATCCCGTCACGTTCTCGGGCCAGACGGTCGGCGCGGCCCTCACAGTCTCCAACATCCAGTACAGCGGTGCCGGAACCATCTCGCCCGAAAACGGCAACCAGGTCCGCGTCATCGGCATCGCCACCTATGCCGACCCCTATGGCTATGCCATCGCCGACCCCGCCGGCGGCCCCTGGAGCGGCATCTACGTCTCCGACATCAATCACCGGCCGGAGCTCGGCGACCGCGTGCTGGTGGAAGGCTGGGTGAATGAATCCGATTCCATGACCATTCTCAGCAGCGTCAGCGACTACCAGACCCTCGGCACCGGCTACAGCGTTCCGGCCGCGACGATTCCCGGCAGCCAACTCGCCACCGAAGCCTACGAAGGCGTCTATGTCCGCATCGAAGATGTCACCGTCAACAACATCAACGTCGGCGGCGCCGATGAATTCTGGCAGGTCACCGACGGCACCAGCGTGCGGGTCGGCACCCGCGTCCCCTACCGCTATATCTGGGACCTCAGCGACACCCTGGAGGCCGTGCAGGGCATCGTGTTCGTGGAAGGCTCCACGATCTCCATCCAGCCTCGCAGCGACTGGGATTTCATCGGGCGGCCGGTCTATGAATACGCCCTGCGCGGACTCGTCATCACCCCCGACGGCCCGAAAACGAACTGGTACGTGCACGTGGAGGATGATCTTATCCGGGCCGTGACGAATACCGCCCCGTCCGGCGTCACCGTTCTCGACACCGGCGGCATCATATTCCCCGGCCTCATCGACGCCCACAACCACCCCTCCTGGAACTCCTTCCCCACGCTGATGTTCAACGACTTCCCCTTCGGCCACCGCGACGAGTGGGCCGCCACCGCGGAATACTCCGCCTGGAAATCCAAGCGCAGCACCGTTCAAAACCACACCGCCGTCAACGACTTCCAGAAGCAGACCGTTTCCAAGTACGCCGAAGCCCTCGAGCTGATGGCCGGGTGCATCGCCATCCAGGGCAACCATGACGATGCAGAATATGCGCACCCGGACATCATGCTGTTCAATGTCGAAGAGTTCCCCGGGCGCGTCTGGGCCGAAATCTTTCCCTGGACCACCTCCTCCGGCGAGCGCACCGCTCTCCGCGCCCAGATCGACGGCGGCGCCGTCAACGCCGCAATCATCCACCTCTGCGAAGGCGTGGACGAACATGCCCGCGCGCAGTTTGACCAGTGGCGCGACTGGGGCATGCTCGATGAGAGCACCACCATCATCCACGGCGCCGCCCTCGGCCCCTCCGAATTCGCCCAGATGGCCGCCGTGAACGCCAAACTCGTCTGGTCGCCCATGTCCAACATGAAGCTCTACGGCGGCACCGCCGACGCCAAGGCCGCAAAAGAAGCCGGCGTCATCATCGGGCTTTCCCCGGACTGGACCGCCAGCGGCTGCTTCAACATCCTCGAAGAGCTGGGCTATGCCTGGCAGCTGAATCAAACCCTGTTCGACAACGCCTTCACCGCGCGCGAAATGGCGGAAATGGTGTACCTCAACACCGCGCACTGCGCCGGCCTCTATCCCCGCTACGGCCAACTCGTCCCCGGCGCCAACGCCGGGCTCTGCGTCATTTCCGGCGACCCCTCCGCCCCCTACATGGCGCTGATCAACGCCCGCCCCCCCGACGTCCTGCTGACCATCGTCGACGGCACCCCGCGCTACGGCGACCCCGCGATGATGACCGCGCTGGGCGCCGACGGCGAAAGCGTCACCGTCGGCGGCGTCAGCAAGCGCTTCAACATCGCCGTGAACCACCCCTTTCTGGAGTACGGCGGCACCACCTTCGCCCAGCTCCGCTCCGCCCTCCAGACCGCTCACGCCACCCTCACCACGACCGCGGTCCTCAACGAAGACGAACTGCAATTCCTCGATCTGCATCTCCTGCAGGGGCACGGCGGCGACGATGTCCCCCCCTTCCGCGCCGATCGGTTCGTCAGCAGCGCGCCCTCCACCTCCGTCACCTATGACCAGGGCAGCGGGCTTTCCCTTGCCTTCCGCTACGAAGACTTCTGGGACAACGAGACCTACCTCACGGATCTGGTCCACACCATCTCCATCGCTCCCGCCGCCTACCCGCAGTTCCTTCTCCAGACCATCGCCACCAACCACCCCAACTCCCCCGCCCGCGAAACCGTCCCCTTCACCGTCGGTTTCCAGGACATGCACACCAATTATGTCTTCGTCTTCGAAACCGCCGACGCCCGCGGCAACGTCCGCACCACCGTCGCCACCAATACCTTCAAGCTCGCTTTCCACACCGGCGGCGACACCGACGGCGACGGCATGCCCAACGAGTGGGAAATCACCCACTTCGGCGGCTTCTCCAACGCCCTCGCCACCGGCCACGGCGACGCCGACTGGATGAACAACCTCCAGGAGTACATCGCCGGAACCCTGCCCACCAGCGCCGCCTCTTTCCTGACCGAATTCATGGAGGCCCCCGTTTTCGACGCCGACATCTGCGAATTCGAATCCCCCGTGCCCACCACCCCCGACCGCCTGTATGACGTCTGGTGGACCACCAATCTCGCCGCCCCGCAGATCTGGCACCCCGCCAACCTCAACGTCCCCGGCCAGGCCGGCGGGGCCGCCGTCCCCCTGCGCGTCACCAATGCGCATCCCTTCGCCGTCTTCCGCACCGGCGTCAAACTGCCCTGATCCACCT
>JAHDSS010000568.1 GCA_018432565.1 Kiritimatiellia bacterium | reverse complement strand
GTGTACATCCGCGCATGGCCCGCCTCCAGCGGCACGAAGTCCTCCAGCCGGCGCGTCAGCGTGTTGTGGAACCGCAGGCTCATGCGCCCGGATCCGCTTTCTTCCGGCGGCGGACGGGCTTCTTCGCGGGGGCCGCGGCCGCCGTCTGCGGCGCTTCCGGCGGGGCGCCCCCGCCTCCCGCTCCCGGCGGATGGAACGTCAGCTTGTCGGCGTCGGCTTCGACTTCGATGATCTCGCCTTCGGGGAAATGCCCGCGCAGGATCTCCTCCGCCAGCGGATTCTCCAGCCAGCGCTCCACCGCGCGGCGGAGCTGGCGCGCCCCGTACTGCCGGTCGAACCCCTTGGCCATCAGGAAATCCAGCGCCGCCGCCTGCACGGACAGGCGGATCTCCCGCGACTTCAGGCGCGCGGCGACCTTGTTCACCTCGATGCCGAGAATGACGCGGATGTCTTCTTCCTGGAGCGAACGGAAGACAATGATCTCCTCGACGCGGTTGAGCAGCTCGGGCCGGAAGCTGTGCTTGGCGGCTTCCAGCATCTGCGTGCGCAGCGTCGCGTAGTCCGCCTCCTCCGTATGCCCGGCGAAGCCCAGCCCCGCGCCTTTGCGCACGATGTCCGCGCCGATGTTCGACGTCATGATGATGATCGTGTTGCGGAAGTCCACCGCCCGGCCCAGCCCGTCCGTCAGCCGGCCTTCTTCCAGGATCTGCAGCAGCATGTGCATCACGTCCGGGTGCGCCTTCTCGATCTCGTCGAACAGCACCACGGAATACGGCCGGCGGCGCACCCGCTCCGTCAGCTGCCCGCCCTCCTCGTAGCCCACGTAGCCCGGCGGCGACCCCACCAGCCGCGAGGCGTTGAACTTCTCCATGTATTCCGACATGTCGATCTGGATCAGCGCGTCGGGGCTGTTGAACATGAACTCGGCCAGCGACTTCGCCAGCAGGGTCTTGCCCACCCCCGTCGGGCCCAGGAAAATGAACGACCCGATCGGCCGGCGCGGATCCTTCAGGTCCGCGCGCGATCGGCGCAGCGCCCGGCAGATCGAACCGATCGCCTCGGCCTGCCCGATCACCGTCTGGGACAGCACCCCCTCCATCTCCAGCAGCTTGGCGGTTTCCTTCTGCTCCATCTTCTCCAGCGGCACCCCGGTCCACTTCGACACGATCAGCCGGACGTCGTCCTCGCCCACGTCCACGATCTTCTCGCTGTGGTCCTTGCGCCAGGCCTCCAGCTCCCGGTCCAGCTCCGCGCGCGACGTGCGCTCTTCGTCGCGCAGCTTCGCCGCATCCTCGAAACGCTCTTCCTTGATCGCTTCGTTGCGCTTCTCCTGGAGCGCGGCAATCGCCTTTTCCTTCTCTTTCACGTGCACCGGCCGCGTCATCGCGCCGATCCGCGCCCGGGCCCCGGACTCGTCAATCACGTCAATCGCCTTGTCCGGCAGGAACCGGTCCTGCAGATAGCGCGCCGACAGCCGCACCGCGGCCTCGATCGCCCCGTCGCTGTAGTGCACATGGTGGTGCGCCTCGTAGCGCCCGCGCAGGCCGCGGAGGATCTCAATGGATTCCTCGATGGACGGCTCGCGCACCAGCACGCTCTGGAACCGGCGCTCCAGCGCCGCGTCCTTCTCGATGAATTTGCGGTACTCGTTGAGGGTCGTCGCGCCGATCACATGCAGCTCGCCGCGCGACAGCGCCGGCTTGAGGATGTTGGCGGCATCCATCGCGCCTTCGGCGCTCCCCGCCCCCACCAGGCTGTGCAGCTCGTCCACGAACAGAATCACGTTCTTCACCCGCCGGATCTCGTCCATCACCGCCTTGATCCGCTCCTCGAACTGACCGCGGTACTTCGTGCCGGCCACCATCAACGCCAGATCCAGCGACACCACGCGCTTGCCGTGCAGCAGCTCGGGCACCTCGCCGTTGACGATCGCCTGCGCCAGGCCTTCGGCAATGGCCGTCTTGCCGACGCCCGCCTCGCCCAGCAGCGCCGGATTGTTCTTGGTCCGGCGGCACAAAATGCGCATCACCCGCTCGATTTCGTCCGAACGGCCGATCACGGGATCCAGCGCCCCCTTCTGCGCCAGCGCCGTCAGGTCGCGGCCGAAGGTGGACAGCGCGGGCGTCTTGGAATCCTTCGCCGGGCCCGCGCCGGGCTTCAGCTCCGGCGGCGGGCCGCCGAGTTCGGCGCCGGGCGGCGGCTGCCCCGGCTCGTAGTTGGGGTCCAGCTCCTTCATCACCGCCTGGCGCGTCTGCTCCACGTCCACGTTCAGGTTGGCCAGCACGCGCGCCGCCACGCCTTCGCCCTCGCGCAGCAGCCCCAGCAGAATGTGCTCCGTGCCCACGAAATCCACGTTCATGGCCCGCGCCTCGGTCCCCGCCAGCGCCAGCACCTTCTTCACCCGCGGCGTATAGGGCACGTTGCCCACCGTCTTCATGTCGGCGCCCACCCCCACGGCCTTCTCCACCTCCAGGCGCACCGTCTCCAGGTCCAGCCCCATGCGCCGCAGCACCGATACCGCCACGCCCTCGCCCAGGGCAATCAGCCCCAGAAGCAAATGCTCCGTGCCGATGTACCCGTGGTTGAAGCGGTCGGCCTCCTGCCGCGCCAGCTGCAAGACCTGCTGCGCCCTTGGCGTAAAGTTGTTCATGCGTTCCTCTTCGTTCTGCGGGACGTCCGCCGTCCCAGTTCCGCCCGCAGCCGGTCGGCGCGGGCCTCGTCACGTTCTTCGCTGTCCATGGCCCGTTCGGCCAGGCTCTGGAGGTGCGCCGGCTGCACGTCCAGCAGCAACCGGTCCACCGTCCGCATCCCGATCCGCTTTGTCAAGCCCAGGGCGATGCCCAGCCGCAGCTCCGACAGGCGTTCCAGCGCCTCCTGCGTCGTCATCAGACGCGCCGACGTCAGCAGCCCTTCCGCGCGCGCCGCCAGATCCGCCGCCGCCCGCCGCCGCTCCCGCCGGAACCGTTCGCGCGCGTGGCCTTCATGCACGGCCAGTTCCTTCACGATCTGCTCCAGATCCTCCACCATGCGGCCTTCCGGCAGGCCCAGGGTGATCTGGTTCGATACCTGGAACATGTGGCCCAGCGCCGCCGTTCCCTCCCCCCAGCGCCCCCGCACCGTCAGCCCGATCTTGTTCAGCCCCCGGATGATCGGCTCGATCTCGTTCATCAGCACCAGGCCCGGCAAATGCATCAGCGCGCTCGCCCGCATGCCCGTTCCCACGTTGGTCGGACAGCTCGTCAGGTAGCCCAGCGTGGATGAAAATGCGTACTCCAGCCGCTGTTCGAGCACGTCATCGAGCGCGTTGGCGTCCGCCCAGGCCTCCTGCAACGCCAGTCCGGCCCGGATCGCCTGGAGGCGCACGTGATCCTCTTCGTTGATCATCACCGCGCGCCGCCGGCTCTCGTCCAGGCATACGGCCGACTCCGGGCGCTCCTCCAGCAGGGCGCGGCTGATCAGATGCTCCTCGAACAGACGCTGCCGGAACAGCGGTGTCGTTCCGGCCAGAATCTCCTGCACCGGCAGTTCGGCCGCGGCCGCCTCCCGCACCTGCCGCAGCACGTCCGCGCGCACCGCCGGCGGCGCGCGGTCCGGAAACGGCAGGCCGCGCAGGTTGCGCGCCAGCCGCACCCGGCTGCTCAGCACGACGCCGAATGCTTCGCGGTACGCCTCCTCGGACAGGGGCGAGTCGGATGCCGCCGCCAGCGTCATGCCGTCCCCTCCCCGGCCGGCAGCGCCTTGATCCGGTCGCGCAGCCGCGCCGCTTCCTCGTAGTTTTCGGCGGCGACGGCCTGGTCCAGCTCCCGCCGGAGACGGGTCTGCTCCACCGATGTCTTCAGGCGCTCGGAGGCGTGCCGCGGCACCTTGCCCATGTGCTGGTCCGCGTGCTGCAGCGACAGCACCACCGGCAGCATCTCCGCCGCAAACGTCTCGTAGCAGCGGTCGCAGCCCATGCGCCCGCTCTTCAGAATCTCCGCCCGCGTCGTGCCGCAGGACGGACAGGCCGCGCCGCCCGCCTCCGGGGCCGCGCCCGACGCCGCCTTCAGCTGCGCCAGCTGCCCCTTCAGCGTTTCCAGCATGTTGCCCAGGTCCATCGGCTCGGCATGGACATCCAACCCCTGCTTCCGGGCGCACTCCTCGCACAGGTGGTGTTTCTCCACCTTGCCGTCCACGATCTGGGTCAGGTGGACCGTCGCGGGTTTCTGATGACAGCTTTCGCACAGCATTGGCCCCAGACTCTACCATGCCGCCGCGGCGCTTTCCAGAGCCAAAACCGGACGCCTCCGCGACGCCTCCGCGACCGAAATTGACAGTGGCCAACCGCCGCCCCCGCGCTATACTGGCCCCATGAAGTGGACGACCATTGCCGCCGCCCTCGGGCAGCCCCTCAAGGCGTGCTTCGACCTGACCCTGGCCGAACGCCGCCTGCTGCTGGGCGTCCTGGTGCTCTTCTGCATCGGCCTGGCCGCCCGCGAAGTCCACCGGCGGAACATCCGCCCCGCACCCTACACCCCCCCGATGGAGCAACCCGCGCCATGACCGACTGCCTCTTCTGCAAAATCGTCGCCGGCGACATCCCCTCCACCCGAATCTACGAGGATGACGATGTTCTCGCCTTCATGGATATCGGCCCCCTCGTGCCCGGCCATGCCCTCGTCATTCCCAAGGCCCACCACAACCCCCTCGCCGACACCCCCGATGACGTGCTGGCCAAGGTGGTCGCCGTCGTCCGCCGCATCGCCCGCGCCCAGGTCGAAGGGCTCGGCGCCGACGGTGTCAACGTCCACCAGGCCAACGGCGCCGCCGCCGGCCAGGTCGTCCCCCACCTGCATTTCCATGTCGTGCCGCGCTTCGCCAACGACGGCCATCACTGGAACTGGACGCCCCGCCCCTACGCCGACCTCTCCGAAGCCGCCGCCCTGGCCGAACGCATCCGCGCCGCCCTGCCCCGCTGAGCCCATGGACCTGCCCCCTCTCGAACAAGCCGTCGCGCGCCTCTGCGCCGCCGATTCCCGCTACGCCCCCGACGCCTACCTCTTCCTCAACGAAGGCCTCCTGCTCACCCTGCAGGAAGTCCAGACGCGCGAAAAACAGGTCCGTCAGATCTCCGGTGCCGAACTGGCCGACGGCCTGCGCCGCCACGCGCTGGCTTCCTTCGGCCCTCTGGCGAAAACCGTTCTCGAACGGTGGGGCATCCGCACCACCCGCGATTTCGGCGAAATCGTCTTCGTCCTCCTGGCCGCCGGGCTGCTCGGCAAAACCGACGACGACAAAATCGAAGACTTCGACAACCTCTACGATTTCGACGACGCGTTCCGCGCCCCCTTCCGTCCCCGCCCCGCGCGGCCTTCCGCTCCGCGCCGTCCCGCCCCCCAACCGTCCCGCCGGGACTCCTGACCCCGCCGGACCAACGCGTTTCCCGAAGACCCGTCCCGCACGGATTCTTGCAACCGCTCACGACAGGAGCCGCGAACCACGAAGACAGTAGGCGGTGTGACTGTCATCCCGAGCGGAGTCGAGGGATCTCGGCCGGGTCCCGCAGGCCGGCCATCGGGACTCTGCCCGGAACTTTCGACTTCGGCGCTGCGCGCCTACGCTCAAATTGCCCCCGATTCTGCACCGAATCGCAGAGGCGTCTTGGCGGCCTTTGCGCCCTTGGCGTGAGACGGGCTGTTCCGGCTGCCCGATCCCGCTCACAGATGCGCCGGCCGTGCCGGACGCGTCAGTATAGTTATTGCAATAACTATAGTTATTGCAATATCTATATAAATCCCCAAAAGAGGCCCGGCGGGGCCGGGGTGGATCGCGTCTGGCTGCGGCCCGACCGGCGCCCGGACGTCTAGAGCAATCCGGCGTCGCGCAGCAGGGCTTCGGCGCGGGGCACATCCGCCGGCGAATCCACGCCGATTCCCGCCGCCTCTCCGTCCAGCACCAGGATGCGCGCGCCAAGCGCCAGCGCCCGGAGCTGCTCGAGCTTTTCGAGGTGTTCCAGCGCGCACGGGGGCGTCTTCACCAGGCGTTCCAAAAACGCGCGCCGGTAGCCGTAAAGCCCGATGTGCCGCCAATGCTGTCCGGGCTCGGGCGCAAACCCGTCCCCCGCCCCGCGCACGAACGGAATCGGCGCGCGCGAAAAATACAGCGCCGCACCGTCATCGGCGCGCACCACCTTGACGACATCCGGCTGGTGCAGCTCTTCCGCGGAAGCGATCGGCGAAGCGGCCGTCGCCATGTCCCAGCGCGGATCGTCCGCCAGCCGTTCGGCCACGCGGTCTATCAGCGCGGGATCGATCAACGGCTCGTCGCCCTGAATGTTGACCACCACGCCGGCGTCGCGGCCTTCGACGGCCTCGGCGATGCGGTCGGTGCCGGACGGATGGTCCGGGCGGGTCAGGACCGCGGCCGCGCCGCAGCCGCGGGCCGCCGCCGCGATCCGCTCGTCGTCGGTCGCCACCAGAATCTCCTCCAGCCGCCGGGCCTGGCGGACGCGCTCGATCACCCGCGCCAGCAGGGTCTTGCCGGCGATCACCGCCAGGCTCTTGCCGGGAAAACGCGTGGACCCCCAGCGGGCGGGAATCACGCCGATGACGCGCGCGCTCATTTCCGGGCGGCGCGCATGTGCGCCATCAGTTCGTCCGGCGTGCACGACGCCGTGCCGACCTTGCCGACCACGACCCCGGCCGCGATGTTGGCCAGCTCCGCGGACTCCATGAACGTGGCGCCGGCGGCCAGCGCGGTGGTGCAGGTGGCAATGACGGTGTCGCCCGCGCCGCTGACATCGAACACCTCGCGGGCGCGGGTGGGCGCATGGCGCGGCGCGCGGCCGCGGGACATCAAATACATGCCGTGGGGGCCCAGCGTGATCGCCAGGTGCTCCAGCGCCCACGTCTCCATCAGGCGCTCGCCGACGTGCCGCAGCGGCTTGTCGGCCAGCGGATTTTCCTTCGGCCCCGGATCGGTCATCCCCGCCAGCGCAAACGCCTCCCGGCGGTTGGGCGTCGCCACGGTGACCCCGGACAGCGACAGCGAATTGCGCTCCGTCGGGTCCAGGCCGACCGGAATCCGCCGCCGCGCGGCCACCTGCAGCACCAGGTCGGCCACCGGCTGGCTGATTGCGCCCTTGCCGTAATCCTCCAGGATCACGCC
>JAHDSS010000221.1 GCA_018432565.1 Kiritimatiellia bacterium | reverse complement strand
GGCAGGTGTCGTTCGACGAGCTGTACGGGGGGTATCAGGAGCAGATGGGCGGCCTGCTGGAGGGGGGCGCCGACGGGCTGATCGTGGAGACCTGCCAGGACCTGTTGCAGATCAAGGCGGCGGTTGCGGCGGCGATGCAGGTGATGGGGCCGGCGCGCGACAAGCTGCTGTATGTGTCGGTGACGGTGGAGACGACGGGGACCCTGCTGGTGGGGTCGTCCATCTGGGCGGTGATGGCGGCGCTGGAGCCGTATCCGATTGACGTGCTGGGCATGAACTGCGCAACGGGGCCGGAAGCCATGCAGCGGCACCTGGAGGCCATCGCCCGCCAGTGGCGGGGCTTCATCGGCTGCATGCCGAATGCGGGGCTGCCGGCGCTGGTGGACGGCCAGGTCCATTATCCCCTGGGCCCGGAGGCCTATGCGCAGGCGTTTCTGCCGATCGCGGAAGCCGTGGGCCTGAACGTCATCGGCGGATGCTGCGGCACGACGCCGGAGCATATCCGCCGCCTGCGCGCCGGTATGGGCGACGCGGCCGCCCCGGCGCCGCGCCGGGTCGCGGCGCCGGAGCAGGTCGCCAGCCTGTTCGCACCGGTGGACCTGACGCAGGACCCGCCGCCGCTGTACGTCGGCGAGCGGGCGAACGCCACCGGATCGAAGAAATTCCGCGAAGCGCTGCTGGCCGAGCGGCTGGACACCGCGTTTGATCTGCTGGTGGAGCAGGACGAGGGCGTGGCGCACGTACTGGACCTGAGCGTGGCCTATGCCGGCCGCGACGAGCGGGCGGACATGACGGCGCTGGCGGCGCGCGCCGCGCGCGAATGCCGCCTGCCCCTGATGGTGGACAGCACGCAGCTCGACGTGGTCGAGGCGGCGCTGAAGCTGCACGGCGGGCGCATGCTGATCAACTCGATCCATTTCGAGTCCGGCGAGGAGAAGGCGGAGGCGCTGGTGGCTTTGGCGAGGCGTTTCGGGGCCGGCCTGGTCGGACTGACCATTGACGAGACCGGCATGGCGATGACGGCGGACCGCAAGCTGGAGATCGCGGAACGCCTGATCGCCTTCTGCGAAGCGCGCGGCCTGCGCCGCGGCGACCTGCTGCTGGATGCGCTGACGTTCACGGTCTGCAGCGGCGACGGGACGCTTCGCGACGCCGCCCGGGAAACGATCGAGGCCATCCGGCGCATCAAAAAGGAATTCCCGGGCGTGCGCACGATCCTGGGGCTGTCGAACATTTCGTTCGGGCTGAAGCCGGCCGCGCGCAAGGTGCTCAATACGGTGTTCCTGGACCGCTGCGTCAGGGCCGGGATGGACGCCTGCATCATCAATACGGCGGCGCTGGTGCCGCTGACGGACCTGGCGCCGGAGGCCGTGCGGCTGGCGGAAAAGCTGCTGGACAACGACGCGGCAGACGGCGACCCGCTGGAGAACTACATCCGCCATTTCGAGACGGCGGAACCGGAGGCCGAGGCGGCGGCGGCCGCCGCCGCGCAGTCCCCGGCTGAGCAGGCGGCGGCGGCGCTCATCAAGGGCAAGGCGGCGCTGCTGGAGACGTGCATTCCCGCGTTGCTGGCGGAGATGTCCGCGGAAGACATTCTCAACGGCCACCTGATCCCGGCCATGAAAGAGGTGGGGCGGCTGTTCAACGACGGCATCCTGCAGCTGCCGTTCGTGCTGAAATCGGCCGAGGTCATGAAGAAGGCCGTGGACATGATCAAGCCGCACCTGAAGGCCGGGCAGGGGGGGGCGGCGGGCACGATGGTGATCGGCACGGTGGCCGGGGA
The DNA here is from genome assembly GCA_018432565.1 of Kiritimatiellia bacterium. Classification (GTDB taxonomy): domain Bacteria; phylum Verrucomicrobiota; class Kiritimatiellia; order CAIQIC01; family Lenti-01; genus JAAZFE01. Next base: position 616 of record JAHDSS010000221.1, on the reverse strand, counting down.
CGTGCACGACATCGGCAAGAACCTGGTGGACATCATTCTGTCGAACAACGGCTACCGGGTGGTGAACCTGGGCGTGAAGGTGCCGGTGGAAAAAATGATGGATGCGGTGCGGGAGTCGGGGGCGGATGTGCTGGGCATGAGCGGGCTGCTGGTGAAGTCGGCGCAGGTGATGCGCGAGAACCTGCGCGCGATGGCGGCGGCGGGGATGAACCTGCCCGTGCTGCTGGGCGGCGCCGCGCTGACGGAGCCGTTCGTGACGAACGACTGCCAGCCGGTCTATCCCGGCCCGGTGCGCTATTGCAAGGACGCCTTCGACAGCCTGGCGGCGTTCCGCGAACTGCACGACACCGGCACCCTGCGCCGGGCGGCGCCGCCGTGAACCCAGGCCGACAGCCCCATGGACCAACTCCTGAATCCTGAACCCTGAACCCCGAACCCTGAACCCTGAACCCTGAACCCCAAAGCCATGGACACCTCTTCACCTCCCCCGCCTGTTGATGAACCGATCGTGCCGCCGTTCATGGGGCCGCAGATTTGGGATCCGCCGATGGAGGAAGTGAATCCGTGCCTGGAGCGCATGTCGCTGCTGGTGGGGCGGTGGGGCTACAAGAAGGGC
>JAHDSS010000421.1 GCA_018432565.1 Kiritimatiellia bacterium | reverse complement strand
GCGGGGGCGATCTCCAGGATTTCGCGGCGGGACAGGGTGCCGCCGTTGGGAATCCGGCGGAGGGGATCGAGGCGGCGGTTTCGGCGGCAGCTGAGCATGTCGTTGGCCAGCATGCCGGCGGCCATGACGGGGCGGCTTTTCATGGCGAGGCCCTTGGTGGGCATCAGGCAGGGCATGGGGGAGACCAGATGCGGGGCGGTTCGCAGCAGGATGCTGCGCTCGCGGATGGACTCAAAGACGCGGGGCAGGTCGGCCTGCTGCAGATAGCGCAGGCCGCCGTGAATGATCTTGAGGCTGTTGGCCGAGGAGCCCGAGCAGAAGTCCGCCTGCTCGACCAAGGCGGTGTGGAGTCCGCGGGTGGCCGCCTCCCGGGCGAGGGCGGCGCCGTAGATGCCGCCCCCGATGATCAGGAGATCGAACGATTGATTGTTCAGCGAATCCAACTGGCGGTGCATGACAAACCTTTCCGGGATAAAGAGGGCATCGCGTCGGTTGCCGGTCCGGGGCCGGCCGAGGCGTTCGGGATCAGAACAAATCGGCGAAGGCGAGAGCCATCAACTGGGTGCCGGCGTCGTTGGGGTGGAGGCCATCCGGATGATAGAATTCCGGGTTGGCCTCGAACTCCCGTTCCAAATCCACGTAACGCACGCCGAGGGCCCTGGCCAGGGCCCGGATTTCGGCATTGAGCACCAGGGTGGGGCCGGCGAAGGGCTCATGATCGGTAACGGGCATTGGATAGGTGGCCAGGACGGGCACCACCTGGTTTTCCCGGCAGATGGCGACCATCTGGGAGAGGGCATTGACGATGCGGGCGGGATCGGCGCCGTGAATCACATCGTTGATGCCGTAGAGAATCAGCATGAAGGCCGGATGGTGGGCGTTGATGAGCGAGCGGGTGTGGCCGACGCTTTCGGTGGCCCGGCTGCCGGATTCGCCGGCATTGACCACGCGCTTGCCGATCATGCCGTTCAGGCGACTGGGATAGGAGGCGCAATCGCAATGATTTCCCTGAGTAATACTGTCGCCGAACGCCACGACGGTATTGAGGTCGTTGGCGCCGGGATCTTTGTTGTTCAGTCCGCCGCCGCCCCCGCCGTCGTCGCACCCGGCCCAGAACAGACACCCGGCCATCACACCCACCCAACTCAATCGGCGAAGACCTATTGCATTCATTACTCCTCCTGCAACCGCGGCCGGAGTTATCCGGGATGACCCATCTGCCAGTGGCCGCAGCCTGTTACGACCGGCACTCTGCCAAATCCCCTCCGGAGGCGTCAAGCGTTTTGCCGGCTTGCCGGCTTCCCGGCTTCCCAAGGGCGCATGGCCCGGGTCTGCCATCCCAATCCGCCACGTCACCGCCGTGGCCTACAGAAAGCCGCCATCCGCCCTGTAGGTCACCGCGCCGCCCGCTTTCCGTGCGCAGGAATCGCGGCGATGACGGCGCAGCCGCCTCGCCAGAGCCAGCGGTGAATTTCGCTGGCCGCCATACGCGACCGCAAGCGGCTCCGCAACCAGGGCGGATTTCAACGGGGCCGCCAGCCGGGATGGATCGGCCGGGGCGGGGATCGACAGCGTGCAGTAGTAGCAGCCTGCCATGGATTCCTCGCCGGCCGGTGGCAGGGGATCGGAGCCGGCAAGGACCGGACGGTTCTCGCGCCGTGCCCGGGAATAGAGGCGGGGCGCCGGCCATCCCGCACAGCGCAGCGAGGTATCAATCAGAATCAACTGATCCGGAGGAAATTCGTCGAGCAGTTTTCGAATCCATATGCCCCGTTTGAACATCCATTTGCCAGGCGCCCAGTTCAGGGCGGGGAGCCCGCCGGCCGCGAGGATGGCGCGGACGGTGTCGCGTGCGCCCAGGCCGTCTTCGATGGGGGACTCGCTGAACAGCGAACAGATTTCCAGCCGTTCGGCCGTGGCTATTTGCCGTCCGGCCAGAATCCACAGATCGCGGTGATCGGGAAGATGCCGGATTTTGACGCCGCCGTCCGGGTCCCAGGCGACGATGCGCCAGCGATCGCCGGGCAGGCGGATTTCGTCCTGAGCCAGACGCTGAAACCACTCGCAGTCCGCCCGTTCGGCGAGAACCAGCACGCGCAGGTCGGAGGGGGCGAGACGGGGCATGTGGTCCAGGGCGGCCAGGAGCAGGCGGGAAACGTCGTGCCAGGGGTAGAGGTGGACATGGGCATCCAGATGAAGACGGATGACGCTCATTTCAACGCCTCCGGTCCGGGCGGCAGCAGATCGGCCAGCGCTTCGGGAGAAAGCGTGAAGACCAGGTCGCGACCGCGAACCGCGGCCCACCGGGGCCCCCCTGGAGCCGTTTCCGCGCCCACCTGCAGGGTCACGCCCAGTCCGGTCTGCCCGCGCAGGCGGATTTCCAGGGATAGAAAAGGCGTTTGGAACCCCATGCCGGGGCGGGAGCCGCGAGCCATGAGGGATTGGGCACGCAACGGCGACAGCCGGGCCAGCAGCCGATCCGCCCAGGGCGCATCGGCAGGCCATTGACCGGTGGCTGGATCGCGCGCAAGCCGCAGCGACTGCGCGGGGGTGGTCAGCTGGATCTCTTCCACGTCAGCGGATGGAATCCTGAGAATGTCCCGGGAACGGTACAGGAGGGGATCCAGCGGTGCGTCAAGCAGGCCGGAGGGCGAGGCCGCAGCCCAGGCCGCCTGACCGTCCGTTTCGAGTAAAATCTGATCCGGCTTCTCCGGATGGGGTCCCAGGCGGATCTGC
>JAHDSS010000164.1 GCA_018432565.1 Kiritimatiellia bacterium | reverse complement strand
GCGCCTGGCCGGAGCGAGATCCGGCGCGGCTGCGGGTGGATCGCCGGCAGGTCTTTCCGGCGGATTACCGCGGGCGGGATGCCGGTTTCCGCGTGCTGATCGAAGCGAAGGAGCCCGCCGGGCGGGTCCCATGAACGTCAAACCAAGTCACATTCTGTAATACGCGCTGCTGCGGGCGGCATCGGGCCTGCTGGCGGCGCTGCCGCACCGGGCGGCCCTGGCGCTGGCCTGGGGGCCGGCGCGGGTGGCCTTCCTGCCGGGCAGCGGGCTTCGCGCCCGCACCCTGCGCCGCCTTCGCCAGGCCCTGGGACCGGAGATTTCCGACGGGGCGCTGCGGCGGATCGCGTGGCAGGCGTTTCGCAACCTGGCCTTTACGGCGGTCGAGGGCATGCGCCTGTCCCGGATCACGCCGGACTGGGTGGCCGGGCACATTGACCTGGGACCGGTGGGGCAGGTCCGGGCCGAACTGGCGAAAGGGAGAGGGGCCATTATCGCCGTGCCGCACATGGGCAACTGGGAACTGGCGGGCATCGCGCTGCATTCGCAGGGCGTGCGGCTGATGACGCTGGCCCGGCGGCAGAAGAATCCCCTGATGGATGCCTGGATCAACCGGATCCGGCGCAGCACGGGCGTGGAGGCCATTGAGAACCGCAGCCGGGGCATCGGTGAAATCGCCGGCAAGCTGGCGGCCGGGCAGGCGCTGGCGCTGCTGCCGGACGTGCGTGCCAAAGCGGGCGCGGTGCCGGTGCGGTTTCTGGGCGTGGATACGGAAGTGCCGGGAGGCGCGGCGCGCTTCGCGCGGGAGGCCGGCGTGCCGATCCTGACCGCCGAGGTGCTCCGCCGGGGCTGGGTGCGGCACGAGTGGCGGATCACGGGCCGCGTGGAGTCCGATCCGCGGCTGGACGAGGCGGAAGACCGGCGACGGATCATGCAGGCGGTGATGGACCGGCTGGGGGAGTCGGTGCGGGCGCATCCGGAGAACTATTTCTGGTTCAACAAGCGCTGGGTGCTGGGCGGGGAGCCCCGGCCATGAGTCTGCCCCCCCCCGGGATGGCGGTGCACGAGGTGCGGATGCGCCTGGCGCTGCGGCAGGCGGAGCGCGCGGCGGAAGCCGGCGAAGTGCCCGTGGGCGCCGTCATCTACAACGGCGGGACGCTGGCGGGGCAGGCCTGGAACCAGACCCGGACCCTGAAGGATCCGACGGCCCATGCGGAAATCCTGGCGATTACGCAGGCGGCCAGCGCGGCGGGCGACTGGCGGCTGACCGACAGCATCCTGTATGTGACCAAGGAGCCCTGCCCGATGTGCGCCGGGGCGATTGTCCTGGCCCGGATTCCCCTGGTGGTCTGGGGCATGAGCGATCCGCTGCGGGGCGGCGGGCTGTCGCGGTTCCGGATCCTGCAGACGCCGGAACTGAACCACCGCGCCGAGGTGATCGCCGGGGTGCTGGAGGAGGAGTGCGCGGCGCTGATCCAGGGGTTCTTCCGCCGCCGCCGCCGGGAAGGCCGGAACGGCGACGACGCGGGATAGGCGTCCAATTTGGATGCACCGGATCGCAGATGCACCCGAAGGGGGGAAATCGCCGGAAGGTTTGTTTGATTTCCGGATTAGGGATTTGATAGGGTGCCGTCCATGAGAAGGGTGTTGGATGTTGCGCGAGTGGGAGCCCTGGCGGCGCTGCTGGTACTGGCGGCGGCGGCCGGCTGCCGGCGCGCATCCGACGATCAGCGCGAGGCCCGCAACCGGCACATGCGCCGCGCGCTGGCCGCGAAAGACGCGCAGGACATTGACGGGGCGATCGAGTGGTGCGAGCGGGCCCTGGACCGGAAACCGGACCTGGCGCTGGCGCACCGCGAGCTGGCCCTGATGCTCGATGGTTTCCGCGAAGACTATGTCGCCGCCATCTATCACTATCGGCGCTATCTGGACCTGCGCCCGGACACGCCGAACCGCGAAGCGGTCGAAGAGCTGATCCGTCATGCCCGGATGAATTTCGCCACGCAGATCGGCGCCACCCCCGATGAATGGCAGCGCGATCTGCAGGTGCGCAACGACCGCATCCGCGCGCTGGAGACGGAACTGGCTCTCTGGCGCTCCGGCGAGATTCAGGCCGCCTCCGCCGCGCCCCCGCCCGCCGCCCCCGCGGCCCGCGCCGCGGCCCCCGCCCCGAGCGCCGCCGCCGCTCCGCCGCCCGCCGTCCGCACGCATGTCGTCAGCGCCGGCGAAACCCTCGGCACGATCTCCTCGCGCTACTACGGCTCCCCGGCCCAATGGAACCGCATTTTCGACGCCAACCGCGACCGGATTCAAAACCCCAACAACGTCCGCGTGGGCACCGCCCTCGTGATTCCGGCGGACTGAACAGGAGCTGACGGCATGGCCACCGATTTTTTCGATGACGACCTGGTTCGCGAGCGCGAAGCGGCGCTGAAGATCAAGCTCGACGACGAAGGCGCGGCGATACCCCGCGACGGCCACATTCCGTCGTCGCGCGATCTGCCGAACCGCCCGGTGGGGGATTTGACGCTGACGCACCTGGCGCGGCACAAGCAGGAAGTCACCGAACAGATGGTGGACAAGGCCCAGGAGCTTGACCGGCTGCGCGCGCGCCAGGAGGAGCTGGAGAGCGAACGGCGCCTCCTCGAGGAAATGCGCCAGAAGCAGGAAGCGTTCGACACGGGCCGGCGCGAACTGAAAGACCGTCTCCAGGCGAGCCTGGCGCAGATGGACAAGGAGCGCCTGCAGGCCGAGCGCCTGGCGCAGCTGCTGGACGAAACGCGGCGCGCGTTCCGCGAACGCCTCGACGAGGTGCTCGCCCTGAAAGAGGACGAGTGGGACGACGCCAATCTGCTGGACGAACTCAACCGCGCCCTGGCGCTGCTGGACGGCGTTCGGACGGATACCGCCAAGGCGCTGGCCCGGATTGACGCCCTTCGGCCGTCGTCCGGCGACGGCGCGTCTGCCGCGGATCGGCGGCCGGTTTCCGCCGGCGCGTCCGCGGAAGGCGGACAGGGTTTCGGCTACTGGCTGAGCGCCGGGCTGGCGTTCACCCTGCCGCTGATGGTGCTGCTGGCCCTGCTGGCCGTGATCTGGATGATGCTCTACTACGCGTTCTGACCCATGGCCGCCCTGCGCAAAGCCCAGTTGCTGGAACGCCGCCTGCGCGAGATCGAGCGCGAAGGCCGGCGCGTCCGCGAACGCATCCGCGAGGTGCGGCGCTGGGCGGATGCGATGCCCGAGGCCGACCGGCGCCTGGCCGAGTCCGCCCTGCGCGAGATTCCCGTGGAAGCCCTGCCGCCGCCGTTGGCGACCGGCGTGCTGGAAATGGAATCGGCGGACCTTCCCGGACACGGGGTCTCGGTGGAACTGGCCCCCGGGCCGGAGGGACTGGACACCAAGCGGGTGGTGATGCCGCGCCTGCAGCGCACCGACCTGCTGCGCCCGGCCGTCGGCGGCCAGGGTGTTTCCGCGCGGCTGCTGCCGCCGGAACACGACCGCTTCCGCAGCTATTTCGGCACCACGGGGCTCAAACGCGTCCGCGAAGCCCGCCAGGACCGCGGCCATCAGCGCCTGCGCGCGCTGTTCATGGTGCTGATGGTGCTGATGCTGGGGTTCATTCTCTTCAAGATGGTGACATGAACACGCCGCCGCCGGATCTCCGCACGGGGGTGCTGGAGACATCGTGGGGGGATGTCGTGGTGTCGGCGGATTCCCGCGGAGTCTGGCGGTGCGATCTGCCGCCGGCGCCCGTTGCCGCCTCCATCCCGCCCGTCGTCCGCCGCGTGCGGCGGCCGAAGGATTCGCCGCCATTGCTGGATCAGGCGCTGGCCTTTGCCCGGGCGGCGATCGAAGGCCGCGAGCCGGGCCCTGCTCCCGCCGTGCATCCGGCGGTTGTTGAACAGACCTCTCCGTTTCGGCGGAAGATCTGGCGGGTCTTGCAGCGGATTTCCCGCGGGAACACCGCGACGTATGCCGATGTCGCCCGGCGCGCGGGCCGGCCGGGCGCGGCGCGCGCGGCCGGCGGGGCCTGCGGCGCCAATCCGGTGCCGCTGTTCATTCCCTGTCACCGCGTGACGGCCGCAAACGGCCGCCTCGGCGGATTTTCGTCGGGCCTGGGCTGGAAGCGGTGGCTGCTGTCGGCAGAAGGCGCGGCGGCGCCGGCGGGCCGTGCCGCCCGCACCGGGAGGGGCCGGTCATGAACATCGCGGTGGCGTGCGGAGGAACGGGCGGGCATGTGTTCCCGGGGCTGGCGACGGCGCATGAACTGCT
>JAHDSS010000086.1 GCA_018432565.1 Kiritimatiellia bacterium | reverse complement strand
TCAGCAGCCGTTCGGCTTCCGGAAAATCCTCCGCGTGGATGGCCAGCTGCACCATCATCAGCAGGCTGCCCATGTCGGCGGGGTTTTCGTCCAGGGCCTCGCGGTAGTATTCGGTGCTCCGCTCCAGGTCCCCTTCCTGCAAATAGGCGCGGGCCAGGAAGGCCTTGACGCGCGGGTCCATGGCCCGGCCGCCGGACGCCCGGCGCATTTCCGCCTCGGCCATTTGGGGCTTGCCGGAAACCGCCCACATCATGCCGTGCCGGACCAGATAGCCCGTGTTGTGGACATAGCCGTAGAGGGAACTCAGCGACCACATCACCCGGGAGTCCATCTGCCGCTCCTTGAAGGCCTCCCATTCCGCTTCGTAGGCCCCGAGTTCCGGCGAGTCCGACGCCTGCGCCAGGGTCAGCAGGTTCAGCAGGGCGCTGACATTGTCGGGGAACAGCCGGCGGGCCTGGTGGAACAGCGCTTCGGCTCCGGCGGCGTCGCCGCGTTCGATCAGGGCGAACCCGAGGTTGTTGGCCACCTTGGACGCGACCCGAAGCAGATACTGCCGATAGCCCCAGGCGGGATTCCGCTCGTCCAGCGGCACAGCCCTCCACGCTTCCAGCCGCCGCCAGAAGTCCTGCTGGGACGCCACCAGCGCGGGCAAATCCGTCTCCGCCTCGTCCGGCACCACGCGATAGACCAGCCGATCCGGAACCAGATAGCCGAACTCCCGCAGCGGACCGGCCAGTTCCACGGCGGCGGTCCGCCGCAACTGCGCGTCGTCCGAGAGAAAATCCTGCACAAAGGCGCTGAATCCCACCTGCAGGAGCGCCTGCTGGCGGGGATGGGTGAAGCGTTCGGCCAGATGATCCCGGTGCAGCTTGGAGGCCATCTGCGGCACCCCGATCACCGTCAGATCCAGGCCGCGTCTCCGGGCCAGCACCCGGACGGAATCATCCAGCACGCCGTCAGTCAACAGCACATCGCGGCCCTTCAGAGCATCGAGGAGTTCCCCGACCATGGCTTCCACCTCGTTGCCGGGACGGCCGTCGGCCACCGGCCAGTTCAACCAGCCCGCCGCCAGGGCCGAGAGCGGAATCAGCAGCGCCAACACGCCCATGAGGCTGCGCAGGGGCTGGCCGATGCCGGCATTGCGGTGTTCGCGCACCTGACCCATCACCCAGAATTCGCCCGCGACCACGCCCGCGCACGCCGCCAGAATCAGGTAGGGCGTCACCATCAGATAGTGCATGCCGAAGATGCGCCAGGCCGACAGCGGGGCATTGAACAGCGCGCCCAGCGCGGCCGCCAGCACCACCAGCCGCAGAAACACCTGCCAGGCCGAATAGCGCCAGGCCGGTTTTTTCGGGCGCATCAGGAACATCACGCCCCACGGCACCAGCGTCAGCGCCAGCACGACCAGGAAACCCGTGGTCTGCGGTGCATGAACGATCTGATGCCACTGGTCCCGCCAGATGAACCAGATCACCGACCACAGCGAACCGAATCCGCGCAGCCGCACCGCGGCGTCCGACCACAGCGTCCAGCCGTTCCACACGTACATCAGCAGGCCCAGCGCCGCCCACAGCCCCATCCGCAGCACCACCCGCCAGCTGAACGCCGCGCGCTGCAGCATCGCTCGCGCCACCAGAATCGCCGCAAACGGCGCCAGCACCCAGAACGTCGGAAACTCCGTCACCCCCACGCCGTACAGCAGCCCCAGGCCATACAGAAATCCGTTGCGCCCCGTGCGCTGATACTCCGACAGCAGAAACGCGGCGCCCAGCAGCAGAAACAAGTGAAAAGCGTCCGGCAGCGATCTCGTCGCCACCACCCAGAACGGAATGCAAACCATCATGCACAGCCCAGTCGTCACCCCGGACAACCAGCGCGCCTGCTCTTCGCGGCGCGTCTCCGCCGGATCGTGCGGATCATGTACGGGATAGCGGATCCGCATCACCAGGGCGACGGTCAGCGCCACGCACAACGCCGCGAACACTGCGCTCAGCACGCCGACCCGGAACGCCAGGGACTCGCCCGGCAGCAGGGCGCACAACCGGACCAGCCGGCCCCACAGGGAGTCCAGAAGCGTCGGCGCCGCATCCAGCCCCAGATGCCAGGCCAGGTGACGGGCCGGCAGCCCGGGAAAGGCGCCCCGGCTCAGCGTGGCCAGGGATAGCGCCAGCGATCCCGCGGCCAGCGCCCAGACCGTCAGCCGGCGCCGCCGTTCTCCGTCCTTGTGCATGGTCGAATCCTGTTCGTTCATCCTGAAGCCTCCCTGCAATGCTGTTTTGCGACTCTATCCCGCCCATCCTTGAAAATCACGCTTAAAAACCGCTCAACCGGCGCCGGACAGCGTCCGGAACTGCTCCAGGCGCGAACACACCACCCGGGTGGTTTCCCGAGCGCGGCGGCTCTGCGGCCCGCCGGCCCGGCAGACCATCACCAGGTCGGCCCCGCAGGACGCCAGCGATGGATCGCAGCGCACGCCCGAGGCCCCCTCCCCGCCCCGGGCCAGGTCAGCAACGAAAACCCAGTCCGCCAGATTGGCCGACGTCCACACCCCGATGGCCTTCAGGCCCGCTTCGTTTCCCGCCTCCCGGCCCAGCGCCAGCTTGCCCTGTCCCCGGCTTCCCGCCAGCCAGTACCGGCCGCCGAATTCATCGAAAAACAGATCGAACTTCGCATGTCCCCCCGGCCACGGAACCCACAGCCACGGCTCGCCACCCTCGATTTCCTGGGGCGCAATGCCCCAATCGTTGTCCACTCGAACCCGCACCGCCCAGTGTTCGCGGCCGACGCCCGCCGGCGCCGCAATCTGCAGCCGCCCGCCCCCGTGCCAGGGATGCCGGGCGTCCACCTCCGGGATCGCCACGGGATGCCGCCAGGACGGACGGGATCCCGGCCAGGGAACTCCGCAGGCCCCGGCATGCTCCGGCAGCCAGTGCGCCAGCGGCGGGGAAACCGGGCCGGCTGTCCAGGCCTTGCGGTTCATCAGGCTGGCCCCGCGGGGCGCGCGCCAAACCACCAGCCCCCAGTCCCCGCCCGACGGCGCCAGGCAGGGCACGTGCCACCACTCGTCCTGCGCCACCACCGCCGTCGGCGAACACCGCACCCCCTGATCGCCCGTTAATTCAAGAGGGGCGGACCAACTGCCTCCGCCATCCGGAGACCGCATCAGGCACAGTCCCCCCGAGGCCTCCCCCAGCAGGTACACATCGCCCCCGTCGCGGAACAGACTCGCATCGCGGAAGGGATACGTGGCGGAGAGCTTCCAGGTGGTCCCGCCATCCGCCGACCGCATCACCCGCCCCTGCATCCAGCGGTTGCGTTTGGCGTCGTGCCCTTTTTTGCCCGGCAACCCCTTTACATCGGGCCCGGCCTGATCGAACGCCGCCAGCAGGGCGCCGTTCGGCAGCGCCGCCAGGCTGGGCGCGCCCACCGAAATCCGCATGTCGTCGGGCACCGCGTACACGGCGGTTTCCGCGGCGGTCCGGCGGGAATCCGATGCGGGCATGGCGCGATCCTCAGTCATACAGTCCCTCGTCCATTTCCTTGCGCAGAAGCAGCGCGCCGGCATACACCTTGGGGTCCACCAGGAATCCCTTGGTCTGCATCTGATCCAGCCAGGGGAAGAGCCAGGAGATCGGCACCACATGCGTCCGGATCCGCTCCGCCCCGCGCCCCC
>JAHDSS010000085.1 GCA_018432565.1 Kiritimatiellia bacterium | reverse complement strand
TATGCCTATTCGGCCAGCCTGGTCCCGGTGGCGATCGGCGGGCTGCATGCGCGGGCCGCCGCCGGCGTGTTTTCGGGGCTGCGCTTCGGCGTGGCGCTGGCGGCGGGCCTGCTGGTGCACACGGCGGCCAACCTGTGGAACGATTATTTCGATTACCGCTCCGGGGCGGATCGTCCGGGCGGCGGGGAGGGCAGCGGGGTGCTGGTTCACGGCGAAATGACGCCCGCGCGGGTTTTCCGCGGGGGCGCCCTGTGCGCGTTTCTCGGCCTGCTGGCGGGGCTCTGGCTGGCCAGCGAAACCGGCTGGCGGCTGGCGTGGCTGTTTCCCGTGGGCCTCGCCGGCGCGCTGTTCTACTGCGCGGGGCCCCGCAGCCCCAAGCATCGCGCCCTGGGCGAGGTCTGGCTGTTTCTGATGATGGGCGCCGGCATGACGCTCGGCGGGGGCATGGCCCAGACCGGACGCTTTTCCTGGGGCACGATTGCCGCCGGCGTTCCCGCCGGCCTGCTGATGACCCTGCTGCTCTACACCAACAACCTGCGCGACCTGGAGAGCGACCGCGCCGCCGGCCTGCGCACCCTGCCCATGCAGATGCCGCCGGCCCGGGCCCGGGCGCTGGCCGGCGCGTTTCTGGCGGGGGCCTACGGACTGACACCGCTGCTGGCGGCCGTCGGCCAGGTGCCGCCCGCCGCGCTGCTGTCCCTGCTGACGCTGCCCTGGGCCGTGCTCTGGTACCGGCAGGTCCGGAAAGGGCCCGTCGAAGAACGCCACGTCAAAGGCATTGCCATGCTCCACCTGGGCTTCGGCCTCCTGTTCGCCGCCGGCCTGTGGATGGGCGCATGACATGAAAGGACCCATACGATGACAATCCCCCCCGTGGAAGACCTGCTGCGCGACCTGATCGCCATCCCCAGCGTGAATCCCGAACTGGACGGCGAAGAGAGCCGCCGCGGGGAGCGGCGGCTCGTGGAGTGGCTGGAACCGTGGTTCGCCGCCCGCAGATTCCGCACCCGGCGGATCGAAGCCACTCCCGGCCGACCCAATCTGACGGCGACGGCCGGCCCGGACGACGCTCCGCGCACCGTGCTGTTCGAGTCGCATCTGGATACCGTCGGCGTGGACGGCTTTCAGGGCGATCCGTTTGCGATGCGGGACGACGGCGGCCGGCTGTACGGCCGCGGCGCGTGCGACACCAAGGGGCCGCTGGCCGCCTTCCTGGCGGCCCTGGACGACGACACGCTCGCGGCCGTCTCGGCGGCCGGCGTCCGCCTGGTCTGGCTGGGCGCGATCGGCGAGGAAACCGGCAACCTGGGCGCCGAAGAAGCGGCGGCGGCGGGCATCCGCGCCGACGAGTGCATCGTGCTCGAACCGACGGAAGGTCGGATTGTCCATGCCCACAAGGGCGCCTGCTGGTTCCGGGCGGCGACCCGCGGACGCGCCGCCCACGGGTCCGATCCGGCCCGCGGCGACAACGCCATCCTCAAAATGCCCGCGGTCTGGCGCGCCATCGAAGCCTCCGTGGCCGCCGCCGCCGAAGCCTTCACGCATCCCGATCTGGGGCCGCCGACCGTCTCGCTGGGCACCATCCGCGGCGGCACAGGCATCAATATCGTCCCCGACCGCTGCGAGATCCAGGTGGACCGCCGGTTTCTGCCCGGCGAAAGCTGCGACGGCATTCTGAAGGATCTTCACCGGCGGCTGGCCGATGTGCCCGGGGGGGTGGAGATCCGCCTGGTCAAGGAAGGCCGGGCATTTCATACCGATGCCCAGGCGGCCCTGCCGCGGCGGCTGGGCGCGGCGCTGGCGGCGGCCGGCGTCGAACCCGCCTGCGAAACGGCGGCCTGGTGCAGCGATGCCGGGGTGCTGGCGCCCGTCTGCGGCCAGACCGTGGTCTGGGGTCCCGGCTCCATCGCCCAGGCGCATACCGCCGACGAATTCATCGAACGCGCCTCCCTGAAGGCCGGAACGGAAACCCTCCGACGCTTTCTGCGCCATCTCGCCTCGGAACCCGCCGGATAATCCGCCGGATAACCCGGAAACCGGCGAAACAGCCGAACTACGAATCACACGAATTACACGAATGGGGATCGGGAAAGGTAGGGCGGTCTCGCCGAGACCGCCGGGATCGACAGCCGAACAGCCGGTCTCTCGCCAAGGACGCGAATGCCGCCAAGACACATCGGAGATGCTCAGCCCTCCTGGCGTTCCTGGCGCTCTTTGCGTGAGATATTCCCGGGATCGGAACAGCCGAACCGGCAACTACGAATCAAGCGAATTCCGACCTCTTGCAGAGTGGGACGAATGGGGGAAGAGGGACGGGAGAATCTGCGAAACACGCCAAAGGCGAAAATGCGGAGGAATATTTGCCGCAGAGGGACACCGAGGGTAAGACAGGGAATGATCTCTCGCCAAGCGCGCCAAGCCCGTCAGGGGGATGACGCAGGAAGCGCAGCGCCATGCCGCTTTGGCGGCTAGGATCGGGTGCGGGGAGTTCTGAAGAATCCGGCGATGAACCACAGAGGGCCGCAGAGGGTCACCGAGAGGATCGCCAAGCCCGCCAGGGGCAATGTCGAATGTTCAAGGTCGAACATCGAATATCGAAGGAAGGAGGGCGGGGGGGCGGGATTACGATTGGGATTAAGATTGGGATTACGATTGGGAGAGAGGCAGAAGAGGGCCGGGAGGCAGAGGCAAAGAAAATGGCGGTGTCTTCTACACATCTCGCAAAGCCGCTTGGTTCGTGATGAGTAAACCATAGCCGGCATATAAGGCAAATCCTTTCCCCCTCTGCGCGGCCTAGCTTCCCCCCTGCGCCCGCTTCTCCCCATAGCCCGACC
>JAHDSS010000109.1 GCA_018432565.1 Kiritimatiellia bacterium | reverse complement strand
GGGAAATCCTCGGGGTTGAAAACGCGCCCCCCCTACCCCGCCCCCCCCGCGAAATCAATACCGGACGTCCCCGCCCGGCCGGGCGCGGGCGCATCTGCAATGGGGGCACCTTTGGGGTCATATTGAGCGTAGGCGCGCGGGTCCTAATTCATTTCCGGGCTTTCTATTAGCCTGTCTTGTTTTTCTGTGTTTCCTGTTTTCCTGCTTGGCTGTTCCCTGGGGTTCCGATTCTTTTGGTCGGGGCTTTGCCGCGCTGTGAAATCCGCAGTCGCAAGCGCCGGAGGGCTACTCTGTTGCCTTGCGCCTGTTTTATATTCCAACATGCCGGTTTTTGGCCCATGCGAGAAAACCCGACCCAGAGACGGCCCCATTCCGGCTGTTCGGATCGGCGTTTGCGTTCCTTTCGCGTCACTTGCGACTCTTGCGTTGAATGAATCGGAGGAGGTAGATGCGTTCGCCCTGATGCGCCCGGCCGCCGCTCTTTTCCTCCGCCCCGCGCCTGTGGTAGAGTGTCCGCCACATGTCCGCATCCCCATCCAAGCCAGCCGACGCCGCGCCCCTGCTGGTGCTCGCCATCGGGCAGTTCGACGGCGTTCATCTCGGCCACCAGGCCGTGTTCCGCGCCGCGGTGGAATCCGCCCGGGCGCGCGGGGGCATCGCCGGCTGCCTGACCTTCCATCCGCATGTCGCCGAAGTGCTCAATCCCGCCCGCGCCCCCGTCCTCCTCGCCACCCCCGCCCAGAACCAGGCCTGGATCGCCGCCTGCGGCATCGGCCCCATCCATACCCTCCCCTTCACCCGCGAACTCGCCGCCCTCGGCCCCGCCGAATTCCTCGCCCTGCTCCGCATGGAATTCCCCGGCCTGGCCGAAATCGCCGTCGGACGGAATTTCACGTTCGGCAAAAACCGCGCCGGCCATGCCGGCACCCTCCCCGGCCTGGCCCGGTCCGCCGGCCTCGCGGCCCGCATCGTCCCCCACGTCGAACACGACGGCGCCCCGGTCTCCAGCACCCGCATCCGCGCGGCCGTCGCCGCCGGCGACATGCCCCTCGCCCGCGTCCTGCTCGGCCGCCCCTTCACCCTCGCCGGCGAAGTGGTGCGCGGACGCGCCGTCGGCCGCACCCTCGGCTTCCCCACCGCCAACCTCCGGCCCATCCTGCCCATCCGCCCCGCCCCCGGCATCTATGCCGCCCGCCTCCACCTGCCCGACGGCCCCCGCCCCGGCGCCGCCTTCGTCCCCGATCCCGCCGACCCCGCCCAGGCCCACTTCGGCCCCGTCGTCGAAATCCATGTCCCCGGCCTCGACCGCGACCTCTACGGACAACCCCTCGACATCTCCTTCACCCGCCGGCTCCGCGGACACATCCCCTTCCCCGATGCCGCCGCCGCCGCCGGCCAGATCGCCCGCGATACCCGTCAGGCCCTCGACGCCGACGCCCGGGACAACCCATGACCCCCGTTTTCCACGCCATGGAAAAATTTCCGGCCCGTTTTCCACGCCATGGAAAAAATGCCTGTCCTGCTTCAGCAGGATTTTCCACACCGTGGAAAATTCCGCCGTTTTTTTCCACGCCATGGAAAACTTTTTCCCGGATTTTCCACGCCATGGAAAACTTTTTTCCACACCGTGGAAAATCCGGAACATTCCGCCGTCCGCACAATACGGATGTTCCTTCCCTCATTCCTCCGCCGTCCGCAGGACGTGGATGCAGAGGATTTCTTTTGGAATTGGCCGGGGCTTCTCGCGAAAATAACCGGTGGATTTTCCAGAGGTGCCGCTTCGCGGACGACCCGAGTTGGACTCGTGTCCACGAGAGGTCGGCCGCGAAGCGGCAGAATGGAAAAGACGCGGGTTGGTTTTCGCGCCGGCCGATTCCAAAAGAAATCCTCTCTTCGCTCCCATCCGCCCCACCCCGTCCGGCCGCCGCATGACCGCCCCCCGCCGCACCGCCGAACTCCTCGCCCCCGCCGGCGAAAAAGCCTCCGCCTACGCCGCCTTCGCCTTCGGCGCCGACGCGGTCTATACCGGCCTGCCCCGCTTCTCCGCCCGCGCCGAAGCCGTCAACCTCTCCGCCCGCGACCTCGAGGAAGTCGTCGCGTTCGCCCACTCCCGGCCCCGCCCCCGCCGCGTGTACGTCACGCTCAACACCCTCCTGCGCGACGCCGAACTGCCCGACCTCCTCCGCTCCCTCGCCTGCTGCGCCGACTGCGGCGCCGACGCCGTCATCGTGCAGGATCTCGGCGTGGCCCGCCTCGCCCGCCGCCATTTCCCCGCCCTGCGCCTGCACGCCTCCACCCAGATGGCCCTCCACAACCTCGAAGGCGTCCGCGCCGCCGCCCGCCTCGGCTTCACCCGCGTCACCCTCGCCCGCGAACTCACCCTGGCCGAACTCCGCGCCATCGCCCGCCACTCCCCCGTCGAACTCGAAACCTTCCTGCACGGCGCCCTGTGCTACTCCTATTCCGGCCTGTGCCTCTACTCCGCGCTCCTCCGCGGACGCTCCGGCAACCGCGGCGCCTGCGCCTATCCCTGCCGCGACGCCTTCCGGCCGCCGCCCGGAGCCGACTATGGTTGTTATAACAACCATAATGACGAAAACGGCGGCCGGCAGGACTATGGTTGTTATAACAACCATAGTCGCCCGGAGACCGGAGCCGGCGGGCTGGTGTTCTCGATGAAAGACCTCGCCGCGGGCGGTTCGATCCCCGATCTGGTCGAGGCCGGCATCGCGTCGCTCAAGATCGAAGGCCGCAAGAAATCGCCCCTCTACGTCGCCGCCGCGGTGAACTACCACCGCAAGCTCCTGGACGGCACATTCGCCCCCGGCGAGCAGGAGTCGTGCGCCCATGACCTGCGCAGCATTTTTTCCCGGCCCTGGACCGGGCTCTATCTGCGCAGCCGCGCCAACCGCGAGGTCATTGATCCCGCCGCCACGGGCCCCCGCGGCACGCCGGCCGGACGCGTCGAACTCGCCGGC
>JAHDSS010000469.1 GCA_018432565.1 Kiritimatiellia bacterium | reverse complement strand
GTCCTGAAGCAGGCCGAAGACGCGGAGGGCGTCGGACCACGCGATGCGTTCGGGAGGCTGGCGGGTTTCGCAGGCGGCGACGAAGCGGCGCATGACTTCGCCGACGCCGAAATCGAGGCGGCCGGCCAGATGGCGGGCGCCGGAGCCGAGGAATCCGGCCCAGGTGCCCGCGGTGGCGAAGGCCAGGGTCCGGAAGTGATCGGCGGCGCGGTGTTCGCGGTCGTCGGGAAGGCGGACCAGGATGTCGCGGAACAGGTCGTTGACGAGCAGCCCTTTTGTGCCGACGAGCGTGGTGTGCCACTCGCAGACGGGGGATTCGAAGTTGAGGGAGAACTCCACGGGCACGGCGCCGCCTTCGAGGCGGATGGAGGCGAGGGCGGGGGTGGCGTTGCCTTTGGGGGACGGGAAGACCTCGGCGCTGCGGACGCGCAGGCCGGACACCAGGCTGTCGCTTTGATAGAGGAAATGGGAGAGCTCGTCGTAGAGCAGCCCGAAGGGCAGATTCTCGTACCAGTCGGGCAGGTGGCGGCGGGGGCTGTTGAGCAGGCGGATCTGGATGGCGGAGAGTGGGCCGATCGCCCCGTCGGCCAGCAGACGGCGGGCGCGGATGGACGACCGGCTGAAAAGGGTGTTGTGCATGACGCAGGCCATGACGCCCTGGGCTTGCACGCGGCGGTCGAGGTCTTCCGCTTCCGCGCGGGTCAGCGCGAGGGGTTTTTCAATCAGGACATCCTTGCCGAGATCGAGGCAGGCGGCCATCCAGCCGTGGTGATGGCGTGGCGGGGGGCTGATGCAGACGGCGGAGGCTTCCGCGAGCCAGGGGATGGCGTCGGCGGAAGTCGCCGAGGAAACATGGGGAATGCCGAATTTGGCGGCGACGGATCGCGCCCGGAATTCATTGGGATCGACGATGCCGACGACCTCGGCGTGGGGCAGGCGGCGGAGAGCGGGCAGGTGGCGGGCCTCGCAGACCCAGCCGGCGCCGATCATGGCGATTTTTACGGTCATGGCGTCAGCCGATCAGTTTGACCTTGGCGGGATCGAGCATGCCGTTCCGAAGGAACCACTCGATTTCGTCGCGCAGGGCATCCTTGAGCGGCCGCGGGGCGTACCCGAGCTGATCTTTGGCCTTCTGGTTGGAGTAGTAGAGATTGCACCAGGCGCGTTTGGCGGTGGAGACGCGGATGAAGGGATCCCGGCCGGTGAGATGGAAGAGAGCCTGGCAGGCGTAGGCGAGGGGAAACACGGCGAGCAGCGGCAGCTTGAGCCGGGGCGGAGGAACGCCGGTCAGCTCGCGCAGCAGGGCGAAATACTCGGACAGCAGGAGATTGTCGTCGCCGCAGAGCAGGTAGCGCTGGCCGGGTTCGCCTTTTTCCAGGGCGAGGAGATGGCCGGCGGCGACGGAGCGGACATCCACGTAATTGTGGCGGGTGTCGAAGTAGCCGGGGAGGGCGCGGTTGAGGTAATCGAGGATCAGCTTGCCGGTATAGGTGGGTTTGGCGTCGCCGGGGCCGACGGCGGCGGCGGGCTGCGCGATCAGGACGGGAATGTCCTCCTGCGCGAACAGCTCGAGGGCGGTTTTTTCTCCGAGATACTTGGAGCGTTCGTAGTCGGTGGAGGCGTTCCAGAGGTTGAAGGGGGTGTCTTCGTTGTTCCGTTTGCCGCGTCCGGCGCAGCCGAGCGCGGCGGTGCTGCCGGTGTGAACGATGCGCCGGACGCCGGCTTTCTTCGCGGCGCGAAGGATGAGCTTCGTGCCTTCGACGTTGCTGGTGAAAATGTTTTCGCGCTGGGCGGACGAGGGGGTGTTGACGCCGGCGACGTGCAGCAGGGCGTCGGCGCCGTCCAGAAAGGGCGCCAGCTCGGCCTCGTTGCGGACATCGCCGCGGAACACCTGCGCGCCGAGGTCGCGCAGTTCGGGGCGGAGGTCGCGGCGCAGCAGCAGGCGGAGCGCATATCCCTTTTCGGCGGCCTGGAGGGCGACGTGGGAGCCGATGAACCCGTTGGCGCCCGTGATGCACAGAGTTTTCATGGCTTGAATATGGCCGGGGAATGCCCTTAACTCAAGTCTCATTCAAGGGTGGAATCAGCCGCAATGACGAAACAATGGAGAATCTGGGCGGGGCTGGCGCTGGTGCTGGTGCTGGCCGGCGCCGTGCGCTTTCATGACTTGTCGCGGGCGGCGGTGCGCAGCGATGAAATCAATTTCCTGAACTACGTGGCGATGGACCAGTCGCTGGCGGAGCTGTGGAAGAATCCGCCGTGGTTCAACCAGATTCCGCTGGCGGATTCGGTGCCGATTGTCTGGGCGCGCCTGACGAGGCAG
>JAHDSS010000160.1 GCA_018432565.1 Kiritimatiellia bacterium | reverse complement strand
GGCCAGCGTCGGCCCCACAAACAGTCCCAGCAGATCGGGATCCAGTCCGTCCTCGCGCACCATGGCCCGTGACGGCCGCGACATCAGCACCACGGGAAGATCCCCCGCGGGACCGGCCATGCCGGGCGGCAGCTTGCGCCGCAGGGCCTCCAGCTCCTGGCGGGCAATCCGCTCGAGTCCGGCCCGGTTCATGAAGCGCGGCTACTTGACGACCGCGCCGCTGGACAGGTCGCCGTCCACGGTGACCAGACGCAGGCGCTCGCCCTTGCTGGCCGCCAGCAGCATGCCCTGGCTTTCCACGCCGCGCAGCTTGATCGGCGCCAGGTTCGACACCACCACCACCGTCTTGCCGATCAGTTCCTCGGGCTTGTAGTACAGCGCAATGCCCGCCACGATCTGCCGCCGCTCTTCGCCCATCAGCACATTGAGCTTCAGCAGCTTCACCGCGCCCTCGATGGCTTCCGCACCCATGATTTTCGCCGTGCGCAGCTGCACCTTCGCGAACTCGTCGTACGTGATCACGCCTTCGGGATTGCCGATCGTGCCGGGCGGCGGCGCTTTCTTGTCCGCGGCGGGCTTGGGCGCATCCGCGGCCGGCGCCGTGGCGTCGGACGGCCCGGGAACGGGCGCTTCGATGCGCGGAAACAGCGCGCCGGGCGGGGCCACTTCCGTTCCGGGCGGAAGGACTTCGGCCTTGGACAGTTCGTCGGGATTCACGGTCATGGGATTCTCCATTCCAAGCGCGGCGCGCAGTTCGGTCATTTTGCCGGGCATCAGGGGCATCAGCAGTCCGGCGCAGATGCGCAGCGATTCCGCCGCGGCGTACAACGTGGTATGCAACGGAGCCGGATCCGCCGCGCGGGCCTGGCTCCACGGCTGCTGGGCTTCGATGAATTTATTGGTCGCCCGCACCACCTCGATCACCTGGGCGACGCCGGCGTGCAGGGAAAACGTGTCCAGCGATGTTTTCATGCCCGCCGCCGCCGCCTGGGCCTGCGCCAGCAGGTCCGCCGCCGGACCGCTTTCAAATGCGCCGGGCGCGGGCGCCGGCAGCCGGCCGCCGCAGTACTTGCCGACCATGCTGACCACGCGGTTCAGCAGATTCCCCAGGTCGTTGGCCAGGTCCGCGTTGTACCGGCGGATGAAGGCATCCTCCGTGAACGTGGCATCCTGCCCCATCGCCATCTCAGCCATCAGGAAGTAGCGGAACGGGTCCACCCCGTAGCGCTCCATCATGTCCATCGGATTGACGACATTCCCCAGGCTCTTGCTCATCTTGGTGCTGCCGGACAGCCACCAGCCGTGCGCGAAAACGGTCCGCGGCATCTCCAGCCCCATGGCCTTGAGCATGCACGGCCAGTACACCGTATGCGTCGTCAGGATGTCCTTGCCGATCAGATGGATCGCCGGCCAGCGGCGCGCGAACTGCGCGTCGTCACGGCGGTAGCCGATCGCGCTGATGTAGTTGACCAGCGCATCGAACCACACATAGGTGACATAGTCCGCGTCGAACGGCAGCTCGATGCCCCACGCCAGCCGCGATTTCGGCCGGGAAATGCACAGGTCCTGCAGCGGCTTGCGCAGGAATCCCAGCGTTTCATTGCGGCGGAAATCCGGCTGGATGAACTCCGGATGCGTCTGGATATACTCCACCAGCCAGTCCTGATACCGGCTCATCCGGAAGAAATAGTTGGCTTCGCGCACGCGCTGGACCTCGCGGCCGCACAGCGGGCAGCGGCCTTCCGCCAGGTCTTTGTCGGTGAAAAACCGCTCGTCGGGCACGCAGTACCAGCCATCGTATTCGTCGCGGTAGATCTCGCCGCGGTCGTACAGATCCTGAAGGATTTCCTGCACGATGAGCTTGTGCCGGAGCTCCGTGGTGCGGATGAAATCGTCGTTGCGGATTTCCAGCCGCTTCCAGGCTTCCAGAAAGCGCTGAACCGTCCGGTCCACGTGCTCCTGCGGGGTCACCCCCAGTTTGGCGGCCGCCTCCTGCACCTTCTGGCCGTGCTCGTCAGTGCCGGTCAGAAACCACGTGTCGCGGCCGAACAGCCGCTCCGTGCGCGCCAGCACATCCGCCAGCACCGTCGTATAGGCGTGGCCGATGTGCGGCTTGTCGTTGACGTAGTAAATCGGCGTCGTGATGTAAACGGAGTCGGGTTTCATTCCACCATTCCTGTCGGCGAACGGTTGTACCCCACCCCGCCCCGCCGCGCAAATCAATACTTCCTCCCCCAGTCAGGCAGGGCTTGTCCATGGAAGACTTTCGCGGTTTCCACGCCATGGAAAACTTTTTCGCGTTTTTTCCACGCCATGGAAAACTTTTTTCCACGCCGTGGAAAATCCGGAAAAACGGGGTTACGTCCCGATGGCCGCCCAGACGTCTTCGACGGCGAGGCGGTCGAGTTCGTCTTCGGGGGCACGCAGCACCCGCACCCCGCCGCGTCCGCGGGGCGCCCAGGTTTCCGCGCTCGACGGTCCGAACAGGGCGACCACCGGCAGTCCGACCGCCGCCGCCAGATGCGTAATGCCGGAATCGTTGCCCAGGAACCGCTCTGATTCCGCCAGGACCGCCGCCAGTTCCACCAGCGACAGCCCTTCCAGCCGGGGCAGATCCGGCAGCTCGCGCGCCAGCAGCACCGCCGCGTCGGCATCGGCTTCGCCCACCACGGCCGCCACGTCTCGTCCGGCTGCACGCAGCCGTCGAAGGATGTCCGCAAAGCGGTCCGCCGGCCAGGTCTTCGCCGGGCTGCCGCTGCCGGGATGCACGACGACCGGGCGGCCCTGGATCCCCATCGCCTGCAGGCGGCGGCGGGCCTCGGCCCGCGCCTCGCCGGACAGATCCAGCTCCGGGACCAGATCCGTTTCGTAGATCGCCAGGGCCTGCAGCGGTTCCAGCAGAAACGGAATCGCATGGCCGCGCTTGATGATCGGCGAACCGCTCAGCACCTGCCGGGCCCCCGCCAGCAGCAGATTGCTGCGCACCTGGCCCACCGGATCATGCAGATAGTTGAAGATCAGGTCGAACGACCGCACCGCCGCCACCTGGGCATCCGTGAACTGCGGATGCGGCACGAAGAACCGCGACATCTCCGCGCGGTCGAGCGACACGACCGACTCGGCCAGCCCCCCGGCAACGGCCAGGTCGGCAATGTGCGGATAGCCCCAGATTTCAATCCGCGCCAGCGGCCACTGGGCGCGCAGGGCCTGCAATACCGGCAGCGTGACAATGAAATCGCCAATGGCCCCGCCGCGCAGCACCAGAAAGCGCGGAGCATGGGATTCTATGGAACCGGCCACGGCCCCCCCCTCAGGCCAGAAGCCACAGCCCGGCCGCCAGCAGCACCGCCCCGCCCGCCCCCTTGACCCAGCCCAGGCGGCGCACCGCCGCATCGGCGGCGCACAGCCGCCGGCACGCAGTGCGGAACAGCCACGGATGCAGCATCAGCGCGCAACCGGCCACCACCCAGGCATAGGCAATCAGCACCGGCACGATGCGCCAGGCGGAATCCGCCCAGCGCACACCCATGAGCAACGGATTGGCCACCAGCAGCAGCAGGCCGCCCAGCGCGCGCGGAGCCAGCAGCTCATCCAGAAAAAACACGACGGCCGCCAGAAGCGCTACGGCTGCAAACGGCAGAAAAGGCTTGAGAAACTCGAAGCGGCCCAGCGCGGCATGCTGCACCACCCAGGCCACCCAGAACACCGCAATGGCCGTCATGAGCCAGCCCGGCCAGCGTGACCGGGGAAATTCCTCGAGCCTGCGACGCACACCCGACGGCATCCCGGCCATGAACGCCCCGGCACCCAGCCCCAGCGCCCCCAGCAGGATCAGCACCCGCCCCAGAAACAGATCCGCATCCGTCACCATACCACCGCCTCCTCCGCCGGCGAAGCGGGCCTCGGCGCCGGCCGCGCCGGAGCAGGCCGGACCGCGGCGGGACCCGCCCGCCCTTTGGCCGGCAACTCGCCGATCTGCTGCCCCGCATAGGGATTGGAGGGCGGCAGGGAGGGCGCCGTGAGAACGCCCGGCCGCTCGGGATCTTCTTCAAACGGCGTGCCGCCCGTCACCGCCACTTGGCCATCGGCCTCCCGGACAAGGCGGATCTGGCCAGCTTCCGCGATGTAAAACGCGGTGCCCCGGGGGACTCCGTCGGAATCAATGCGCGAATGCACAAAGCGGTCCGGCGCGCTCTGGTGCAGCACATGAAACACGCCCTCGCTGTCCTGTTCCAGGCGCGGCACGAAAAATCGGATCAGGCGCCCGAGCTCGTAGCAGCCCAGACAGGTGCCGGCGGTGGGAGCATCCAACCGGAAAAACAGCCGGTCGGTGCGCTCGCGGTGCAGCTGGCGCAGCGAGACGGTTCGTGCATCGGCCTGGTTCGGCATGCCGAACCGGCGCTCCAGCAGGACCAGGCCGGGCTGGACTTCCAGGGACAGCCGCGGACCGGCGAAACGCGTTCCCCCGAATTCGAGAACGGGCAGGAGCATATAGGACTGGCCGTGGAGAATGCGGTAGCCCTCCAGCAGATTGACCTCCACCTCGCGGGTTTCGCCGGCGGGAACGATGACCGGGCGACGCACCAGCGGCTGCCCGGTTTCGCGGACCAGCGACGTCGGGCGATCCTCGACATCGAAGCGCAGGCGCGCGTTGCCGTTGGGCGTCAGATCCAGATTCCGTCCGGTCTGGTTGCCGATGGACACCGTGGCCCATACCGGCTCCATGAGCAGCGTGCGGCTGTGCCGCAGCGACCACTCCATTTCCACCTGGGCCGGAGCGGGCAAGCACAGCCCCAGGCTTGCCAGGATCAGTGCGAATAGAAGAATGCGGTGCATGCGATGCGGAATCCTCTCGATGCCTACCGGCCGATTTCAAGCCGCGACGCGGCGCGTGCCGGCAATCCGGCTTCGTGGATCTTGCGCTGGGTGGCCGCGATGTCGTACGGCACCCGGCGCAGTTCCACCACGTTCTGGGCCATGTCGTAAATGGCATAGGCCGCGCGCGGATCGCCGTCGCGCGGCTGTCCCACGCTGCCCACGTTGATGTAGTATTTCCGGCCCGCCGTGATCCGCAGCTTGGTGTAGAGACCGCCCCGCACGATGCCGGCCTTCTCGAACGCCAGCGGGACGTGCGTATGGCCGAAGAAGCACACCGAACACATCTGATAGGCGAAATTGGCCTCCGCTTCGAGCTTGTCGAAGACATAGCCCCACATTTCGGGATTGTCCAGAGTTGCATGCACCAGCATGAACGTTTCGACCGTT
>JAHDSS010000125.1 GCA_018432565.1 Kiritimatiellia bacterium | reverse complement strand
CTGGTAGTTGCTGCCGGCCTCGAAGTTGGAGAGGGGGGTGTTGAGCTTCCAGGAATAGGGCATGATGCGGTGGGACTTGTACACGCGGCCCTGCTCCCAGAGCTGCTTGAACACCCACCAGATGGTCTCCATGAAGGAGGGGTCCATCGTTTTGTAATCGTTGTCGAAGTCCACCCATCGGCCCATGCGGGTGACGGTTTTGCGCCATTCCTCGACGTAGGTGAGCACCATGGAGCGGCAGGTTTCGTTGAAGACATCCACGCCCCGGGCGGCGATGTCGGCGGCGCCGGAGAGCCCGAGCTTCTCCTGGGCGAGGGCCTCGATGGGCAGGCCGTGGCAGTCCCAGCCGAAACGCCGTTCGACCAGGTGTCCGCGCATGGTCTGGTAGCGCGGCAGGATGTCTTTGATGGTGCCGGCGAGGAGATGGCCGTAGTGGGGGGCGCCGGTGGCGAAAGGAGGGCCGTCGTAGAAGACGTATTCCCTGGCGCCCCGGCGGTGGGCGATGGACTTCTTGAACGTGTCGTGCTCGGCCCAGAAGCGGAGGACGTCCTCCTCCATTTCGGGAAACGACATTTTGCTGGAAACGGGCTTGAACATGGAAACTTCCTTCTCGGGCCGCACCGGACCCGAATCAGCCGGTCATTCAAGAGCCGGCGCTTGATTTTGTCAAGGTTGCCGCAGACTGAAAAATCCAACGCTTGTCCTTACCCAGAGAGTCCGGGCAGATGAAACGGGCGGGAAAAAGCCATAGGAAGCCGGGGGCCGAGTGTCTCGGTTATAATTATAAGCGAGACAAAATGAATGGATGCGGAGTGAGGCGGCGGTACCGCTGTTCGGGATAGGTCCTGTGCAGATCATATTCACCGACGGGACGAGCCCGTGGGGGGGGGGGGAAGGAGCAAACCTGCTGGGGGGGGAAGAGATTCGAGCAGGAACCAGGGGAAAGAGCGCGACGACACCCGACTTCTTCGCCGCCGGGCGACTACGGGGAGGGGCGGCGCTGAGTCTGCAGGGTACGGAGAATGGTGTCGAGGATGTGGTCGAGGCGCTTGCTGACATCCTCGGCCAGGAAGCGCAGGACGAAGTAGCCGTTTTCCTGTAAAAGCGCATCCTTCTGGCGGTCCCGGCGGTAGGGTTCTGGATTGTTCAGGTGTTGCGGACCATCCAATTCGATGGCCAGCCGTGAGTCGGGACACAGCAGGTCCACCTCCATGGTGCTTTGCCCGCCGAAGAAAATGGGCAGGGGGACGTTGAGGTGAAAGCGTCCGCGCGTGGCTTCCAGTGTTTCCAGGCGCTTGAAGAGGAAGGCTTCCGTCGCGCTGCGGGCGTGTTCGATGTTGTTCCGGCCCACATCCGAGGTTTTGGCGGCATGAACGAACAGGTTGCCCAGCGGCGCATCCACGCCGTCGCGGATGAGGCGCTGAACGCTGGCGGAATAGTCGCGCTTCCACTGCGGGTCCACCGGGAGGGGCACGTCGGGGGGCCAGCCGGGTACGGCACTGGCCGGGAGCAGAATGGAATAGCCGACGGATTCGTACCCTTTGCAACGGCGGTCGAACATCTTGGCCAGCATGGGGACGTTGAGGTCGGCATAATCATAGACCCGAACCTCACGCTTAAGGTCATGGCGGCGGTGGAGGCGCCCCACATATTGGGCTATCGTGCCGCGCCAGGAGACCGGCAGGGTCAGGAACAGCGTATCCAGCCGGGCATCGTCGAATCCTTCTCCGAGATATCGGCCGGTGGCCAGCAAAACCCGGTCTTCGTTCTCAGGTATTTCCGCCAATTGCGCCATGGCTCGGCCCAGTTGTTTTTTGCCCATGCCGCCCTGCAAAATGACCAAATGTTTTACGAGCGGTCTCAGGTTGGCGGCCAACTGCTCCAGGTGTTCGCGACGTTCCGTCAGCACTACGGGTTTCCGGTTTTCACGCAGGGCATTCAGGATGTCTTCACAGATCAAGTCGTTGCGCCGGGGATCAGACACCAGCGCGCCATAGAGGTCGTGAAAGGGGATGCGTGCGTCGTCCCGGGTGGACTCCGGCATGTGAAAGGAGGTGGGGCGCACCCAAACGGTATGGGAAAAAGATCGGGTTTCCGCCTGTCTCCGGGCGTCCACCCGGTATCGCACGGGGCCGCATTGCATGAACAGGATGGGATGATGGCCGTCTTTCCGTGAAACCGTTGCGGATAGTCCCAAGACATATTTGGCGTTGGCTCTCCGCGCCACCTGCTCGAAACTGACGGCCGGGACATGATGGCATTCGTCTACCACCAGGTGTCCGTATTCGCCAATATGGTCATTTACGACGCCCTTGCGCACCATGCTTTGAATCAGGGCGACGTCGATCACCCCCGTGAATTTCTTGCGTCCGCCGCCGGCGCGGCCGATGGATTTGGCCGGCAGGCCCAGGAACGTGGACAGCCGTTCGATCCACTGCTCCAGGAGTTGCCGGCGGTGGACAAGGATCAGGGTATTGACGCCACGCCGCGCTATCATCCACGCGGCGACGACGGTTTTTCCGAATGCCGTGGTGGCGGACAGCACGCCGGTGTCATGGCGGGCCAGCGTATCGGCCGCGAGTTGCTGTTCGGGGCGAAGTTGACCCTGGAAGGTGACGCTCAGGGGGGAGCCCTCGTTGCGCTTGTCTTGGAGCTTCAGAGCGATCCGGTTGGCCGCCAGCAGGGATTGAAGGTCTTCCAAACAGCCCCGGGGAAGTCCGATGTACTGGCCGTGATCTTCCGCACAGCCGATAATTCGGGGCATGCCGAATGTCGGCAGACGCATGGCCTGCTGGCGGTAGAATTCGGGGTTCTGGAATGCCGCCAGTCGAATCAGGGCATTGCGCAGGGAGGGGGGCAGGTTCTCTTTTGTAATATAAATTTCATTGGCCAGGACAACCTCCAGCGAGGATGGCAGGGAGCCCGTCAATGTGGAAGAACCCTTCCGGCGTGAGGGCGGTTGTTGCCAGGGGGCGGCATCATTCTCATCATCCAGCACGAAGCGCACGCCGGTGACATTTCCCCGGGATTCGGCTTCGGCCACAAGCGATTCGACTCGTGAGCGCTTGATTTTGGTCACGGCGGTCAGAAACTCCCATGGATCGGCATAGGCGTTCAGGGAATCGTCCAGGAAAACACTGTTGCCCGATTTCCGGGGCGTGCCCTGGAGCGGGAGGGCGATCAGATTGCCGAAGCCGCCTTGGGGGAGGGTGTCCTGATTGGGGAAGAGACGATCATAGGAATCCAGTCCCAGTTCCGGGCGGCGTTCCATGGTGGCGGTCAGGAGGGAAGCGCCCAGCTTGCGGGCCAGACTGGCGGGCACAGGTTCATCAAAGAACAGCCAAAGATGCGCCCCGTTTCCGGAGCGCGAGCGTTCCAGAGCATAAGGCAATTCCCATTCCCGGCAGGTGGCGGCGACGGCCTGCACATCTGCCTTCCAGCCTTCCTTATCAAAGTCGGCGGCGAGGAAGTGACAGGTTTCATCCAACAGCATCGGATAGACCCCGGCGACGAACTCTTTGCCGCTCGGCCCCGCGCCCGTGAGATGCCAGCGGATCACGTCGTCGGTGACGGGCAGAAATCGGCGGTTCGGGCACTCGGCGCATTTGGTTTTGCGTTTGTTGCAGAGATCCCGGACCCATTCGTTGGCGCAGGCCGGGGCATAGCCGGCCCGGCCGGTGGTCTTGTTCTGGAATCGGCGGGGATAGACCTCTACGCGGCCGCGAAACAGCGACCGGAAGAGGGCAATCTTATCGCTGGCGGTGAGCATGGCGGGATCAATCGTTGCAGGCACAAGATGACACCCAGAGCGACTTCTGTCGACTCTGGTGTCGACTTTGGCGACTACGGGCGACTACTATGGGGAGCAGTCGATGCGAGTCGACTGAAGTTGACTGGGGTCGAAAACCAAAAGGAGCAAGTCGTGAATCTCTTCGACAAGCATGGGGGCTATCGGAAGCTGGATTCGTTCACACTGGCAACGGTGATCCAGTTGGGGACGTGGCGGTTTTGCGAGCGGTTTCTGGACCGGAAGAACGATCCGTGCGGGCGGCAGTTCGACCAGATGACGCAGGCGGCGCGGTCGGGCCGGGCGAACATCGTTGAGGGCTCCGAGCGGGCGGGAACTTCCAAGGGCACGGAGATGCGGCTGACGGACGTGGCGCGTGCGAGCTTGGCGGAGTTGAAGGGGGACTATGAATTCTGGCTGCTGAAGCGGAAACGGGCGCCGTGGAAGGTTCCCTCGCCGGAAGCGCAGGCGGTTTTCGACGTACGGCTGGATCCGAATCCGCTGAAGGAAGGGGACGGGTTGCACGAGTCGGGGAACTACCTCTTGGCGCAGCAGGCCAAGTTTGCAAAGTGGCTGGAGGGGGACGATCCGGATTTGATGGCCAACGCCATGTTGATCCTGTTGCACCGGGTGTTGAACATGCTGAACCGGCAGTTGGATGCGCAGGGCGAGACGTTCCGTCAGGAGGGTGGATTCCACGAGCGGATGACAGCGGTTCGCCTCGAAGAACGGGAGAAGCAGGATGTGACGGCGGGCGTTCCGGCCTGTCCGGACTGCGGTCAGCCGATGCGCAAGCGCACGGCGAAAAGCGGCAAGAAAGCCGGCAAGCCGTTCTGGGGTTGCACAGCGTTCCCGGAGTGCAAGGGAACGCGGGAAATCGAGAACTGAAACCGAGACGACCGCAGGCGACTTCGGCGACGACGGGCGAGAGCTTTGAGGGGGGGGCGAGCGGAGTCGATGGGAGTCGAGCGGGGGCTTACGGAACTGGTTCACCCACGGGACAAGCCCGTGGGGGCCCAAGAGGGCAAACTCGCGGGGTCGAGCGGAGTCGAGGCGTCAGTCTTCGACGACGAGTTCGGGGGCGTAGCGGTCGTGGGAGGCGTTGAGAAATTCGCCGGAGAGGGCGAGGCACTGCTTGGGGCAGATTTCGGTGCACTGCCCGCACTGGATGCACTGGGAGACGAAGATCCGGATCTTTTTGGTTTCTTCGATGAAGTCGATGGCGTGGGCGGGGCAGACTTTGATGCAGAGGTTGCAGCCGATGCAGGTTTCGCGGTTGTAGGTCATCTTGCCGCGCAGTTTGTCGGGGACGGGGACGGTGGGATTCAGCCGGGCTTTGCCTTTGCCGACTTTTTCGAGCAGGCCGGTGACGGTGGGGGGCAGGTGGGCGGCGGGGAAGGGGTTGGTGTTGGGTTTGCGGAGAAGCTGTCCGAGGACTTCGTTGACCATGGGGAAGGGCATGTCGGCTCCTTTAATGGATGCGGGCGTCGGCGATGACGAGGAGAAGGCCCAGGAGGGCGAGGGAGCCCAGGGCTTTCCAGTAAATGTCAACCACCTGGTTGATGCGGAAGCGGGCCACGGAGACCCGGACGAGGGAGACGGAGAAGAACAGGACGAGGAGGGCCTTGACGACGAAGAAGGCGGCATCCGCGGCGCTGGCCGTCAGGGGGGAGGAAAACGCGATCCAGCGGGACAGGTTCCAGGGGAAGAAGAGGGCGACGAGCAGGGAGACGACGACGACGGTTTTGACGGCGAAGGAGAGGGTGAAGAGGGCGAGGTTGCGGCCGGAGTACTCGACGATGAGACCGCCGGCGATTTCGGTTTCGGCCTCGGGGGCGTCGAAGGGGATGCGGCCGAGTTCGCCGGGGACGACGAGGACCATGGTGGCCAGCAGGAGGAAGACGCCGACGGCGCCGAGGGGGCCGACCAGGGACCAGATGGGCGTGGCGGCGAGAGTGGCCAGGGAGAAGGGGGCGGCGGAGCCGGTTTGGACGAGTTTCCAGGCGAAGGCGATGATGGTGGCGGCCAGGGGCAGTTCATAGGCGATCATGGTGACCATTTCGCGCTGGGCGCCGATGGTGGCGTAGGGAGAGCCGGAGGACAGGCCGCCGACGACCATGGCGAGGGCGGGGATGGCGAGGAGATAGAGGATGAGGACGAGGTCGCCGTAGGCGCCGAGGACGGGGAGGAATCCGAAGGAAGACAGGGGGATGTAGAGCAGGAGGGTGATGGAGCCGGCAAGGGCGACCAGGGGCGCGCCGTTGAACAGCCACGGAATGGCGTTGGCGGGGACGATATTCTGCTTGGTCAGGAGCTTGGCGATGTCAATGAACGGCTGGCGGACGGGAGGGCCGATGCGCGCCTGCATGCGGGCGGCGACGACGCGGTCGAGGCCGGCGACCCAGAGTCCGGCGAGGATGCCGAAGACGCTCATGGCGGCGGCGCCGCCGATGGCCAGAAGAATGGGGGTGATGTTCATGGGCGGATCCTATCGGGCCAGGGAGGCCTGGATGCGGCGGGTTTTCTCGACGGACAGGCGGTGGAGGTCGTCCTTGGTCAGGATGCGGCGGTCGCCGTCCTTGAGGAGAGCGACGCGGTCGGTGCAGGAGATGCACGGATCGATGGAGGCGGCGATGATGGGGATGTCGGCGATCTGTTCGCCTTCCATCATGGGAATCCAGGCCATGTAGTTGGAGTAAGAGGAGGCTTTGACCTTCCAGGCGACGGGCTCATCCCTGCCGGCTTCGAGGCGGACGTAGTGCATGACTTCGCCGCGGGGGGCTTCGTGGCGGCCGACGGCTTCCCCGGCGGCGCCCTTGAGCTTGGCGAGGAGGACGGCGGGCTTGGGGATGGCGAGCAGGGGGCCGTCGGGCATTCGGGCCAGAAGCTGGCGGACAATGTCGATGGACTGCCTGACCTCGAGGAGGCGGGTGACGATGCGGTCATAGACGTCGCCGCGGACTTCCCCGGTGAGCAGGTCGGGGGTGATGTAGTCGATGTCGAGATCGGCGTAAGCGGCGTAGGGGTGGTCCACGCGGACATCCTTTTTGATGCCGGAGGCGCGGGCGGTGGGACCGACGGGACAGAGTTCGCGGGCCTGGTCATAGGTGAGCACGCCGCAGTCGCGGCAGCGCATCTGGACGGTGGTGTCATCGAGGAAGACGGCGGCGAGCTTGCCGTAGGCCTCCTCGAAGAACTTCATGGATTCCTCGATGCGGGGGAACTGATCGGGGACAATGTCGCGACGGACGCCGCCGATCTGGATCATGGCGTAGTGGACGCGGTTGCCGGTGAGGTATTCGAGGAGGTCCATGACGTTTTCGCGGACGCGCCAGGCCATGTAGAAAGCGGAATCGAAGCCGAGTTCATGGGCGGCGACGCCGGCCCACAGGAGGTGGGAGTGGATGCGTTCGAGTTCGCCGACGACGGAGCGGATGTAGTGGGCGCGGTTGGGCACCTGGATCTGGGCGATCTGCTCGACGGCGCGGACGAAGGAAATGGAGTGGGTGATGCCGCAGATGCCGCAGATGCGCTCGGCGAGGTACATGACCTGGATGCAGTTGCGGCGCATGCCCATCCATTCGATGCCGCGGTGAGACATGCCGGGAGCGAAATCCGCCTTTTGGATCCGTTCGCCCTCGATATCGAGGGTGAACATGACGGGTTCCTTCAGCGCGGGGTGCGCCGGGCCGATCTGGGTGGTGTAGCCGGAGGGCTTTTTGACTTCGATGGTTTTCATAAGCTCGATTCAATAATCAATATTCAACAAGAAATATTCAACGTTCAAGGAAGGTCAGTTTGAATCCGGGTTGCGGCGGCGGGCGGTTTGTGCGGAGGTGAAAAGGATGGCGATGAGTTCTTCGGTTTCCTGAAGGAGGGAATCGAGGGCGGTGACAGATTTGACCATTTTGGCCTTGGAGATCACCTTGAGCCAGATGCGGGTCTCTTTCAGCTCCTTCAGTGCGATTTTGACCTTATGAACGAAGTCGGCCTTGGATTCCGCACTCTGGGCCTCGCCATAGTTGGGGGCGGGCGACGTGCCGCTGCGGAGAATTTGAGACGCCACATGGCGGCCGGCTTTGGTGTCCGGCAAAGCCTCGGAAAGACGAATGATCCGGACCGAGTAGTTGATCAGTCGTTCTTCCAAGTCAAATGCGCGTTCGGCAGCCATTGTTGATTATTGAATATTTCTTGTTGAATATTGAATATTGAACTCTTACTGGGCGGGCGTGGCGGGAGCCGCAGGCGCGGCGGCGGCGGGTTTTTCGGGGGGAGGGGGGAAGTCTTTGAACTGGCAGGAGTCGCGGCCGGTGGCCCAGAGGTCCTTGATCATGTCGGCGGGGATGCCGGTTTCGTCCTTGCGCCAGGGATAGACGCCTTCGGGGAAGTCTTCGGGCAGGAAGAGGCGTCGGCCGTCGGGGATGTCCACGACTTCGATGCCGACCATCTCCTGTTTTTCGCGTTCGCTGGTGAGGGCGCCGGGGATGATGCCGCAGATGGAGGGCACGCGCAGATCGGCTTTGTCGAGGGGGATGGTGAAGGTGACGAGGATTTCCTCGCCGGGGATGCCCCAGTACACATAGAAGTGGTACATGAGTTCGACGGCGGGGCCGATATCGGCGGAGGCGATGACGGACACATGGGGGTACTGGATATCCACGAGGCGCTTCAGGGCGGGGATGAGGGCATCGCGGTTCAGGCGAACCCAGACCTGGTGGCTTTTGCGGCCCTTGAGGCCTTCGGCCCATTCGGTGGTGCGGGCTTCGAGGAAGCCGGCGCCGGCGGCGGCCTGGATAGCTTCAGCGATTTCCTGGGGAGTCAGCAGATTCATGACGCGGCATTCTCCTTGGCTTCGAGACGGGCGAGGGCCTTGACGACGCCGTCAATGATGGCTTCGGGCCGGGGGGGGCATCCGGGAACGTACATATCCACGGGGATGACCTGGTCCACGGGGCCGACGAGGGTATAGGAATCGTAGAAAGCGCCGCCGGTGGTGCCGCAGGCGCCGATGCAGACAACCAGTTTGGGGTCGGGCATCTGGTCGTACACGCGGCGGAGGCGGGGGGCCATCTTACGGGTGACGGGACCGCTGATCAGCAGGAGATCGGCGTGACGCGGGGAGCCGACGACCTTGATGCCGAATCGCTCGAGGTCGTAGCGGGGGGTGACACAGGCCACGGATTCGATTTCGCAGCCGTTGCACGAGCCCGAATTGAACAGAAAGGCCCAGAGGGATTTGCCGAGGGTTTGGGAGAGTTTCATTTTATTCAAATCTCAATATTCAATGTCCAATAACCAATATCCAAGGGAAGACTGAACAGCCAGGTTTGCCGCAGAGAACGCAGAGATAAGTGACCGGATTTCATTCTGACTTCTGAATCCTGACTCCTTAGACCGTGAGGGCGATGACGAGCATGAGGGCCATGACGCCGAGGAGCCAGGCGACGTAGTCGGAGGGGATGCCGGTGTGAAAGGGGACGAGCCGGCTGTAGTAGGTCTTCATGGCCTCGGTGAAGCCCCAGTAGAGGTTGGAGGCGGGGATGTGGCCGCCGGCGTTTTCGGGTTCTTCGTTGCCGGAGATAAAGGGCTTGAGGGCGTCGCCGCTGCGATTATCGGGGCGACCGCGGGAGCGGACAAGCCAGGCGACGCCGAACGCGACGGCGAAGCCGACGAGCCAGAGGAGGGGATTCCAGGCGCCGGCGCCGGTTTGCAGGGTCCAGGGGATATCCATCTCAATGTCCTCCGAGAATGGCGGCGATGTAGCCGGCGCGGTCCACCAGGGCGTTGACGGCGGGGGCGATCATGCGGTCCACGAACACCTGCGGGACGAGGCCGGCGAGGATGACGAAGGCGGCGAGGATGGCCATGCCGGCGATCATGGGGGCGGGGACTTCGCGGACGCCGGCGAACTCGGCACGGGGCGGGCCCATGAACATGGAGTGGAAGACCTTCACGAAGGAGGCCAGGGTGAGGATGCTGACGACCATGGCGAGGATGGCGAGGAAGGGGGAGAAGCGGAAGACGGATTCGTAGATGAGCAGCTTGGAGGCGAAGCCGTTGAAGGGGGGGATGCCGGCGATGGCGAGCGCGCCGATCATGAAGAAGACCATGGTCCAGGGCATGGCATGGCCGAGGCCGCCGAGCCGGTTGAGGTTGCGGGTGCCGGTGCGGTAGAACACGGCGCCGGCGGTCAGGAAGAGGAGGCCCTTGTACATGGCGTGGTTGATGATGTGGAAGAGGCCGCCGGCCATGGCGGTCTTGCCGTAGGCGGCCAGCGCCCCGGCATCGGCGAAGACGGCGAGGCCGACGCCGACGCCGAGCAGCATGTAGCCGGTCTGCGAGACGGCGTGATAGGCCATGAGGCGCTTGACGTCCTTCTGGGGGATGGCCATGGTGACGCCGACGAAGGCGGAGAGGGCGCCGAGGATGACGAGGAACCAGCCGAAGACGGCCCAGTTAAAGCGCAGCAGATCGCCGTAGAGCGTGAAGAGGATCCGGAAGAGGCCGTAGAGGCTGGCCTGGCTGGAAACGACGAGCAGGGCGGTGATGGAAGACGGGGCGGTGGTATAGGTGTCGGGCGTCCAGAAATGCATGGGCACGGCGCCGCACTTCATGGCCAGCGGCACCGCCAGCAGGACCAGGGCGATCATGTCGAGGGAGCCGAACCGGAGCCGGGAGGCGACGGTGGCGATGTTCAGCGCGTTGTACTGGGCGAAGAGGATGCCGATGGCCATCAGGACGCTGAGGGCGCCCACGGTGCTGAGGAGGGCGTACTTGAGGCCGCCTTCGACGGCTTCGCCCTTGTCAATCCGGTAGGCGACGAGGGCGGCGCCGGCCAGCGAGGAGATTTCGAGGAAGACGAAGAAGTTGAAGAGGTCGCCGGTGGAGACCATGCCGAGGACGCCGGTGACCAGCAGGAAGAGCATCGAATAGAAGCCGTCCTTGCCGGACTGGCGGGACTCGGCGGCGAGGGAATACAGGGCGATGGCCAGGGAGGAAAGCGAGGCGATGACGACCATCAGGGCGCCGAGCGCATCCACCTGGAAGATGATGCGGATGGGGATGCCGCCGGAGTCCATGGGAATGGCGGCATGGGGGGCGGCGGCGCCGAAGACATAGAGGACGGTTCCGCGGGCGAAGACGCGGGCGGCGAGGGCGAGGCCGGCGAGGGAGGTCAGGGCCGCTCCGAGGAGCACGAGGGCGGAGCGGGCGGTGTCGCCGGCGCGCCCGGCGAGGGGGATGAGAAAGGCGGTGAAGAGGGGAATGGCGACCAGCAGGGCCGGCAAATGGAGGGCGAGCGAGTCCATCATCCGTTGAGCTTTCTGATGTTGCGGACATCCACGGTTCCGTACTTCTTGTAGATCACCATGGCGAACGACAGCATCATGGCGGAGGTGGCCACGCCGATGACGATGGCGGTCAGGGTGAGGGCCTGCACGGTGGGCAGGACCATGAGGGTCTGGGGGACGTTGGTAAAGATGGGGGCGACGCCGTCCTGGCGGTAGCCGATGGCGACCAGGAACAGGTTGACAGCGGATTCCATCAGGGAGAGCCCCATCAGCATCTTGATGAGGTTGCGCTTAAAGAGGAGGGCGCCGAGGGCCAGCAGGAGCAGGACGGCGACGGTCAGGAAGGGCATGGCCAGCAGCAGGCGGGTGATCATGGTTCGGTTTCCTTCACGCCGGAGAGCATGTAGAGCAGGATGACGGTGAGGCCGCCGAGGACTTCAATGCCGACGGCGATGTTCAAGAGCGGGATGAGGCCGGCGGTGTTGAGGCCGCCGGGGTTGGCGCCGAAGGCGACGGGTTCGCCGAAGAGCCCGCCCGCGCCCGCGAGTCCGTTGTAAAGGAAGGCGCCGCCGGCGAACAGGCCGGCAAGACCGGCGGTGATGAACATCAGCAGGCCGACGGCTTCGCAGAGCTTCATGGTGTTCTGGCGCAGGCTCCGGGTGATGTCTTCGTAGCGGCGGGAGACAAGCAGGAGGGCTGCGCCGGTGGCCATGACGGCGCCGCCCTGGAACCCGCCGCCGGGGGTGAGGTGGCCGTGGAGGACGACATAGAGCCCGAAGACGAGGCAAAAGGGATAGAACAGGTCGGCGGTGGTCCGCACGATTTTAGTCATGTTCATATTCTTCTCCGGGCTTGAGCTTGCGGAACATCATGCCGACGCCGAGGACGGCGGTGAAGAGGACGGTGGCTTCGCCGAGGGTATCGAAGCCGCGGAAGTCAAAGACGACGGAGGTGACGACGTTGTTGGCGGCGGCCTGGTCCTGGGCGTGGGCCAGGAAGTAGTCGTCCATGTCGGTGCGGGCGGGCTTTCCGAAGGGCAGGCCGACGGCGACCTGGAGAAAGCCGGCCAGCAGAATCAGCAGAATGGCGGTAAAGAGGGCGGTGCGCATCAGTCCTTCTCCTCGTAACGCTTGGTACCGCGGATGGCGATGATGAAGATGGCGGTGGTGAGGCCGGCGCCGATGCCGGCCTCGGCGATGGCGACATCGGGGGCCTGGAGGAGATAGAACTCCAGTGCCAGCAGCAGGCTGAAGGCCGCGAAGGCGATGGCGGAGGAAAGCAGGTCCTTGAATGCGATCACCAGCACGGCGGTGACGATCAGGCCGAGCAGCAGGAGGGCTTGCAGCAGCAGCAGCGGGGTCATGGGGCGGGTTCCTCCAGCTTGTCCACCACGGCCTGCGCGGGCGAATGGCCGCGGCGGCGGGCGGCGCGGGCAATGGCATGCGCGCCGGTGGCGTTGGTGATGGCCAGGACGACGACGGCCACCAGCGTGTGCAGCAGGAGCGTGGCGTACTGGCCGTCGGCGGTTTCGAACAGGCGGCCGAGGGCGTAGAGCGCCACGGCCAGCGACGTGAAAATGGAACCGAAGGTGGTGGCCTTGGTGTCGGCGTGCAGCCGGGTATAGACGTCGGGGAAGCGCAGGATGCCGAAGACGCCCAGGGCGTTGAAGAACAGGCCGATCGCGATGGCGGCGCCGATGAGCAGGTTGAGGATCACAGTTCGCCTCCGAGATACTTGGCGATGTAGAGCGTGCCCACGAACGAGAGCAAGGCATAGACGATGGCGACATCCACGAAGAGGATCTGCCGGAAGGCGGCCGCCAGCACGATCATCGAGGCGACGACGAGGGTGTTGATGGCGTCGAGCGCGACGACGCGGTCGGCGGAGGTGGGGCCCTTGAAGAGCCGCACCATCGCCAGCAGCATCAGCGCGGCCAGCACCGTGACGGTGAACAACCAGATGCTCATTCGGCGATCCTCCGGATCCAGCTGGGGCAGTCAAATGTCGAGAAGACCTCGCGCGCCTCCAGCGACTCGCGGGTTTCGATGCCTTCGGGGACGTTGATCATGTGGACGAACAGGTCGTTGGTGTCTTCGTCGATCCCGACGGTCAGCGTGCCGGGGGTGAGGGTGATGGAGTTGGCAAGCATCAGGACGCCGAGGTCGGTTTGCATGCCGGAGCGGACACGGACGATGCCCGGGCGGATGCGGCCGGTGATGACCCGGTAGGCGACATCCACGTTCGCCTTGGCCATTTCCAGGAAAAACGGGCCGCAGGCATAGCCGATGGCGCGGACCCAGCGCATGGGTTGGAGCGCAGCCCGGCGGCGGGGATCGCAGAAGAATCCCCGGGCGACCCAGCCGACAACGGCGGCAATCATCACGCCGGCCAGCAGGTCGGCGCCCGACCACAGGCCCAGCAGGCGGCCGGATCCGGCCGTCAACAAAAGATAGACAACAAATGAAAAACAACCCGTGGCAATAAAAGAGGCCATATTAGTCCAATCCGTGAAAAATCGCCAAGAGATTGCCAGAGCCAAATCGCCTTGGCCAGCGTAAAATGCACTTGTCGCCAATTCTTGCCGAGGGGGTAAAGCGCTTGACCCTGGCGAACCTGTATCCATGGGGTGCGCCGGGAGGCGGAAAACGTCCAGAGAGGAGGGGCGGAACGGTCAGCCGTCCGATGCCGGCGGCTTTATTGCCATAGGGCGGGCTGGCCGGTGGCGGCGATGACCGAACGCCAGAGTTCGCCTTCGGGGTCCACTTTCTTCCGGCTGGCGGTGGCGAGAGGGATGGGGACATGGACATAGACCCTGTGCCACAGGCCGATGATGAGATCGGTCTTGCCGGCCATGGCGGCATGGACGGCGTGGCGGGCAAAGCCGTCGCAGAGCTGCGCGTCCTGCGAATTGGCGGGCACGGAACGCACAATATAGGACGGATCGATATACTTGAGATTGACCTCGGTGTCCCGCTCCTTGAAATAGGCCAGGATCCGGTCGCGAACAAACAGGCCGATGTCAGCCTTTTTCCGGTTGCCGGATATGTCGGTTTCCTCCAGCTGCTCCATCAAGTCCTGGCCGGCACCCTCGGCGACGACGATGACCGCATGGTGGCGCTGCATCATTCGCCGGTGCAGGGCGGCCAGAAAGCCCGTCGGACCGTCCAGCACAAGGGGAATTTCAGGAATCAGCGCGAAATTGACCTCCTGGGAGGCGGCGGCAGCCCCCGCGGCGATGAATCCGGAATCGCGGCCCATGACCTTGACAAGTCCGATGCCGTTGGGCGCGCCCTTGGATTCGCAATGGGCGCCGTCGAGCACGGCGCGGGCCGATTCGATGGCGCTGAAATAGCCGAAGGTCATGTCCACGAACTGGATGTCGTTGTCAATGGTCTTGGGAACGCCGACCACGGCGATAGGCAGTCCGCGCCGGATGACTTCCTGGGCGATTTCGTGGGTGCCGCGCTGGGTGCCGTCGCCCCCCACGCAGATCAGGATGTTGATCTGGTGGCGGACGAGGAAGTCCACCATTTCCGCCGTGTCCTGCCGTCCGCGGGACGAGGACAGGATAGAGCCGCCGTCGCGGTGGATATGATCCACCCGTTCCGGCGTAAGCACCAGCGGGGGCTCGCCCTTTTCCGTGAGTCCGCGGAACCCGTGGCGGAGGCCCAGGACCTCCCGGACGCCGTAGTTGAAGTGCAGTTCGAGGAAGGCGGAGCGAATGACGTTGTTGATGCCGGGGCAGAGGCCGCCGCAGGTGACGATGGCGGCGCGGGTTTGCGCGGGATCGAAGAAGAGGTGCTGGCGGGGGCCGGCTTTTTCAAAGAACGCAGCACTGTCTTCGGGCTCCCCCGGGCCGATGACGACCTGATGGCGGACGCGAATCCCGTCCGCGACAAAGTTGCTGATGGCGTCGCCCTGAACCGTATTGAAGGCGAGCGGGGAGGGCTGGCGGACGGGGCCAAGGACGGGGATGCGGGTATCGAGCATGGGGGCGGCTCCTGGGGGTGTCGTGGACGGATGGTTCATGGCAGCTGCGGATTGCGTGCGGTCAGGCGCAGGCGGTAGGTGATGGTCCGGGTTGATTTCGGCGGCACGGTGGTTTCGAAGCGCAGCTCGCGGCCGGCGGCCGTGGAGGGGATTGACGAACGGACCAGATTCCACTCCATGGGCGTATCGGGTTTTTCAATGGCCGTGACCTGCACCGGGGTATCCAGGCGGTTTTCCAGCAGGATGGAATGGTCGGACTGCCAGGCGCCCTCGGGCAGGGGGATTTCTTCACGCGTCTGCCGGGTGGCGCGGACGGTATCGGTCAGCCCCATGTCCACCTGGAGGGTGCCGGGATGGGGAGTATGGGCCACATGGCCCGTCTGGAGAGGCGCGCCGCGGGCGGCTCCCAGGAACAGGTCGGCCTCGCCGGGGGGCAGGGGAAAGCCGAGTCCATGGGAGGCGCTGTTTGGAATCAGCAGCAGCCGCCGCAGGGGCAGCCCACCGGACCGGGTGGGCGCGGGGATTTCGTCGGAATGGCACAGGTGGACGATCTGCGCGGGCTTGCGGACCACACGCGCAAACAGGATTTCCGTTTCATTGCGCGCCGGAATGTCCGCCGGGGCATCCAGGGGATAGTGGCGGGGCAGTTCCGCCGGCGGATCGGGATGGAACAGCCAGAGATCGGAGAGCGGCGTATCGGGGTTGACCGCCAGCAGGCCGAACGGCTTCGGCGGCGGCAGGAGGGTGGCGTCACTGCCCGTCAGGGACAGCCGGGCATCGGGGAACGCGGCGGGCGTCTCGTTGCGGATGCGGACATGGGCGGAGAGATCCACCTGGACGGATTGGATGGATTCCGGACCGATGCCGCGGACAACCACGCGATAGAACGCCTGCCAGCCGAGGCCCGGCAGGCGGTAGGTCAGCGAGTGTCCCATGCGGTGGGACATGGGACGCTCCAGTTCGATGTCCAGCACGTCGCGCGCCGGCCGGCGCACGGCGATGCCGTCGCGCGGCGTCCAGACCGGCGGAGGGGAGTCCTCCGGACCGGCGCCGGGTTCGGGGGTGTCGCGCCAGCGCCATTCCCGGGCCGGCCAGAGGCGGCCGACGCTCCAGACCTGCAGCGTGTCGAGATCGATTTCCGGCGGGGGATTGGTCCAGTGAACCGTGGAAATTTCCGTTTCTCCGGACGGCGGAAAGAACTCCCGCACCTGCGCCCATCCCTGGCCAATCGTCAGCAGCGCCGGGGGAGGGGCCGCGGCAGAAACGCCGGCCAGAACGGTCCCGGCCAGGACCGACATGCCGAGATGGCGGGGACATTTCATGGTGGATCCGGAGCATAAGCGCCGCATGCGGACGGAGCAAGGCGAGAATGGCTTCCGGGGGGGCGGAGAGAGGAGGAGCGGGGGGGCGCCGGGTTTGGCGTAGCGCGGGGCTCTGCCCCGCGAGGATCGGGAAGAGAAGGAGAATGTCCAATGTCCAACAAGGAATATCCAAGTAGGTGAACAGCCTGCACGCGACAGAGCCGCGTGCTACGGGGGTGCAGGGCGCGGGAGTACTGCCGGCCGTCAGCCCACCATGGCTTGGATGACGTCGGCGGCGGTATAGTCCGTCTGTCCGTCGGCGCAGAAGCGGCCGACGCCTGCGAGGTCGTCGCCCAGGGTGACGAGCGGCAGCTCGGGGGAGCCGTCCGGCTGCAGGCCGGGCAGGCCGATATTGGCGACCAAGGCGTTGCACAGGCACTTGCGCCCGGCG
>JAHDSS010000259.1 GCA_018432565.1 Kiritimatiellia bacterium | reverse complement strand
TGCTGTTCGTCATGTTGCACACCTTCCTCAATCTTTGGTGAACAAGATGACAAACGTTGGTTAAATCCATATTCGGGAGACGTTAAAACTATGTTAATTCATTCTCCCTAATTGTATTACAATATTTTAATGTTTCGATTAGTATACTGTTATGCCACTAATATGATTTCAGGGCCGGACCAGCGAATTTCCCAATATAATCAAGGGGTTTATCGTTTTCCGGGACAGTAAAAAGCCAGGCGGCCCGGATGCGCCGCCTGGCGGATTCCATGAGGCTGTACTGGGGGCTATTCGCCCAGGTTCGTCCAGATCTCCAGCACGCGCGGCACGGCATCCGTGCCGTCATCCGGGAAGACCACCCACAGGAAGTTCAGGTCCACGGGATGCTGCTCCAGATCCTCCGGCAGCGGAGCCCACTCCTGCGCGTCCAGACTGGTGAAGATCTGCGCGTCGGCCAGCGAGGCCTCGTCCACATCCACCATCAGCGACGACAGCTCCAGCGTGGGCGCGTACTCCACGACGACATAGCCGCCGCCGGTCTGCCGGCCGACCCATGCGGTCTGCGGGTCGCCATCCACCGCCAGCCAGCCGCTCTCGTCTTCCGGCCCATCGCTGGTCAGCACCGATACCGGCAGGCTGTCCAAGGCGGCAGCGCGGGACTTGCCGGTTCCGCCCGGCTCGGGACGCGTTCCGTACACT
This sequence comes from Kiritimatiellia bacterium, assembly GCA_018432565.1. GTDB lineage: Bacteria > Verrucomicrobiota > Kiritimatiellia > CAIQIC01 > Lenti-01 > JAAZFE01. The sequence continues at coordinate 988 of JAHDSS010000259.1, read as the reverse complement.
TCCAGTTCGGCGAGGCATACATAGCTGTTCGCCGAATTGGTCAGGCCCGTGAACCGCAGATAGCGGATGGAGGCGTCCTCCGCGCTCCAGTTGTCCCAGCCCTGGCGGTCGGCTCCGCTGGCATCGGCCAGCAGCGACCAGCTATCGCCGTCGGTGGAAGACTCGATCGTGTAGCGATGGACCCGGTACACCCAGTCCCAGTTCAGCAGGCGCACGCGCGACACCGTCATGACCGCGCCCAGATCGAGCACCAGACTTCCCGGCGGCTCTTCGGTCCATACCGTGTAGCCGTAGTTGGCGCTGGAATTGAATTCGCCGTCGATCATCCGCGGCAGCAGGTTGGCCTTGGTCCCCGAGATCGTCGCGCCGCCGGAGGCCAGCGCCAGGTTCTCGGCGATGTCGTCGTCCAGTGCCGTCGCTTCGATGAAGGCATCGGCGTAGCCGGACGCGGAAATGCGGAACGTGGCGGTCTCCTCCGTGCTGTTTTCATCGGCCGGCGCCGACAGCACCACGGCCTGCCAGACGTCCCAGTTCGAGGCCTTGAAGCCCCGGACCGCGCCCGCCGACACCGTCAGCGACTCGTCGCCGGACACCCGGCTGATCGTCACCGCCACGTTGCCCGTCGGCGCCGCCGGCAGCCGCACGAAGAACCGGCCCGTCCCGCCTTCGCGGACATTCACCGTGGCCTTGGACAGTTCTACGGAATCCAGCGGATCGCGCGTGCCGTACACCTCCAGCTCGGAGATCACCACGCAGTGGTTCGCCGAATTCGACACGCCCGTGAACCGCAGGTAGCGGAACGACACGCTGTCCACGATCCAGTCGTCCCATCCCTGGCGGTCCTCGTCGCTGGCATCCGCCAGCAGCGACCAGCTCTGGCCGTCCGTCGAACACTCCATCTGGTAGCGGTGCACCCGATGGACCCAGTTCCAGTTCAGCAGGCGGATGCGCGTCACCGTCACGGGCGACTGCAGGTCCAGCGTGATCG
>JAHDSS010000379.1 GCA_018432565.1 Kiritimatiellia bacterium | reverse complement strand
GGAAGCGCAGTCCGTGCAGCAGCGTGCCGGACGAATCGGGATAGTCGGCGGGCTCGATCGCCAGCCCCGGCTGCGGGGCGAGCGTCAGGCCGGACACGTCGGCGTGAACCGAGCCGATGCATTGAAACGCGAGGGGCGTTCCGCGCGCGTGGTCGATCATCGGCAACGCCTCCAGGAACACGGTCAGGGGAAAGCACAGGGCGTTTTCCAGCGACACGATGGCGGGGGAGGGGACGTGCCAGACCGGAAAAAGGTCCGTCAGTGTTTGGCGGCGCGACAGCCCCGGGCAGGGGGCGATGCGCAGGTCGAGAACGTCCAGGCCGAGGGCGTCCTGCAGGAACAGCGCCAGTTCGCCCGGCGTCAGGCCGTGGCAGAACGGCGTAGGCACCAGGCCGACGAACGATGCGCAGTCCGCATCGAGCATCGGCCCGTCGGGGGGCGTCAGCATCAGGGGATCCGGGCGGTCCGCCACCACCAGCGTTTTGCCGTGCCGGGCGCAGGCGTCCATCAGCAGGCGCAGCGTGGAGCCGTAGGTGTAGGCCCGGCAGGCGATGGTTTGCAGGTCGAAAACGACGACCTCCACCCGTTCCAGCATGGCCGGGGCGGGCGCGCGCGTGTCGCCATAGAGCGAGAAGACGGGGATCTTCCACTCGGCATGTTCGGCGTCGGCGACGGCTTCCCCGGCGCCGCCGCGCCCGAAGAATCCGTGCTCGGGGCCGAACAACGCCGTCAGCTCCGCGCCCGAATCCCGCAGAAAAGCGGCGGCATGGCGGCCGTCGGTTGTACGGCTGGCGGGATGCGCCACCAGTCCGACGCGCCGGCCGTCGAGCCAGTCGCGGGGAATGGCTTCGATGCCGGGCCGGATGGCGCACCTGTCGTTCACGGGGAGACCTTGTCAGGCCGGAGCTTTGGCGACGACCAGGCGGCTGCCGTGGGCTTCGACGATCCGGACCGGGGTGCCGGCCTCGAGAAATTCGCCGTCGGTGACGACATCGAGCCGTTCGCCGCCGATGCGGGCGGCGCCGGAGGGGTGAAGCGGAGTCAGGGCGACACCGCTTTGGCCGACCAGCGCCGAGGTGTCGGCGGCGGCGGTATAGCCGTCGGCGGCGGATGTGGAGGCGGCGAGAGCCAGGCGGTTGACGAAACGGCTGCGCGGCAGGAACCGCCCGAGCAGCAGCGCCAGTGCGCCCGTGCCGACGATGGCGGCGAACGTCTTCAGCACGGGGATCTGCAAGGCCGGCCAATCCGGCAGCAGGGGGCCGCCCGGCACGATGCGGGTCATGGCGCCGACCAGCGAGAGCAGCACGAGCACGATGCCCAGCATGCCGGTGACGCCGAACCCGGGGATGACAAAAATCTCGATCAGGATCAGCAGGACGCCGACGGCGAACAGCAGCAGGTCTTCCATGCCGGCGAGTCCGGCGATGTGGTGGCCCCAGAAGAAGAGCGCAAGGCAGACGGCGCCGAACAGGCCGGGCAGTCCGATGCCGGGGGTTTTGATTTCGAGGTAGATGCCCAGGAAGCCGAGAATCATCAGGACGGGCGCGGCGGCGGCGATCCAGCGGGCCATGCGCTCGGCGGCCGTGATCTCCAGCTCGCGGACGGGATGGCCGGCCAGCCCGAGATCGTCGAGGACGGCGGCGAGGTCGGGCAGGGTGCCGGCGGACAGCAGGGGGCGGCCTTCCTCGCGGCCGGGACGGGCGGCCTCTTCGGCGGTCAGGGTCAGGAGCTGGCCGGCGGGGCTGATGACCTCGTCGCCGATCTTGAATTCCTTTTCGCGGCGGACCATTTTTTCGGCGAGTTCGGGGTCGTGGCCGGCTTCCTGGGCGGCGGCGCGGACCAGGGCGGAGACCGCGGAAACGGATTTTTCCTCGAGGCCTTCGGACATTTCCTGCACGCCGCCGACGGGCGACATCAGGATGGGGAGGGCGTCGCCGATGACGGAGCCGGGCGCCATGTAGATCGAGCGGGTGGCCAGCGCGATGATGGCGCCGGCGGAGAACGCATCCTTCTCGATGAAGGTATGCACGGGTGTTCGGGCGGCCTGGATGGAGCGGACGATGTCGCTGGCGGCATTCAGAGTGCCGCCGGGGGTGTCCATGACGAGCAGCACGGCGGCGGCGTGTTCGCGTTCGGCTTCGGCGAGTCCCCGGCGGATCACGTAGAGCAGCGCGCCTTCGATCTGGCCGCGGATGGGAATGACCGTGACGGGGGCCGGGGGGGGCGGGGGGGCCGGTTCGGAGCGGGCGGGCGGGGCCGCCAGGGCCGCCAGCAGGGCCAGGAAAAGAGACAGCCGGTTCATGGGGACCTCCGGGTCAGGGGCGGGACGCGGCGTCCCGGGCGGTGTTGAGCAAGCCGAGCAGTTCGGATTCGGCATGGCCGATTTCCTCGCGCATGCGGTTGAAGATCGCCAGGTTCTCTTCGTTCTGCTCGGGATCGGTCTGGATCCAGTCTTCGAGTTTCCGGCGGACATGGGCCAGGGCGTCGCGGGATTCGTCCAGGCGCGCCTGATCCTCCGGGGTCATGCCTGCGCGGAGGGCGGCGATGGACTTGTCGGTGACAAGGAGGAGATTCTCCAGGGTGGCGATGAAGGTCTCGGGGGTGACGTTCCGTTCGGCGCCGGTCTGGCCGAGGCGGGTCTTGCCGTCGGCGTCCAGGAGGATGAACGTGGGGAAGCCGCCGACGCCGAATTCGCGCAGCAGGACATCGTTGCGCCGTCGGAAGGCTTCCGGAACGAGTTGTTTGTCCTGGGGAAAGTCAATCCAGACCAGCACGAGGTTCTCCCGGGCCCAGGCCTTCCACGCGTCGGTGGAGAAGACCTGTTTGTCCATCAGGCGGCACCAGCCGCACCAGTCGCTGCCGGTGAAATTCAGGAACAGGGGCAGGCCGGTCTCCGCGGCCAGGGCCAGCGCGGCGTCGAAATCCATGGTCCACTCGCCGGGGACGGCGCCTTCGACGGCGGCCTTGTACGGCGGGGCGTCGGCGGGCTTGGCGGTTTCCGCCGCGGACGATGCGGCATCCGGCCCGGAAGCCGGCTCCGGACGGAACACAACGACATAGGCCGCCGCGGCCACAATCAGAACGATCAGCGCGATTCGGAATCCGCGTTTCATATCCACCTCCGTCATGGGTTCACATCGGTCTTCACTCTAGCGCGTTTGTCCGGAAGGCGCCAGTTGGAAAAGGGTTACAAGGGCAAAAAAGGGGTTGCGCGTCCGATCGGATATGATAGATTCCGCGGTGTCCTCAACAGGGGCGAGCGTAGCTCAGTGGTAGAGCGCCACCTTGCCAAGGTGGCTGTCGTGGGTTCGACTCCCATCGCTCGCTCCATTTTCATGGACCGATGATTTCGATGCCGGGGCCGGAGGGGGTTTGGGCCAGATTGAAGTTCGCGTTGTTCAACTGGTCGCCCTTCAGATAATAGGCCACTCCGCCTTTCAAAATGACCACCATTCCGTCTTTTCCGAACGGCGGCACATCTTCCAGCTCGATCGGGTGGTCGCCCGTTTCCAGGGTTTCCGGATTGTAATTGCGCGTGAACAGGAAGGGGGTGCCTTCGGGCGCATCCTCCAGTCCGAGCACCACGCGCCAAGCGTTGTTCTCGGCGGTGAAGTCCTCTGGGCGGGACGAGCGGGCGGCTGGAAGGTCGTGTTCGGAGAAGAATTCGTAGGAGACCGCCATCCGACCGGATTCCACCAGATCCCGGAAGTATTCCGTGGAGGTGCGGTAGCGGCCCTTGGCGGGGAAGGCGGTCCACGGCGGGGCCTGTCCGGGCTCCGCCAGGGGCACGGAGACGGCGGATTTGTAGAGGTTGGCCCCGTTGGAAACGGTGGAGACCAGGGCCGCGTTGGAAAGCCCCTTGCTGAGGGCCGGGATCAGGATGGCGGCGACCATCCCCAGAAAGGCGACCAGGGCCAGGGGCAGCAGATAGCCCAGGGCGGCCGCGCCCAGCGCCCGGCCGACCGTTGCCTGGGACCAGACTTTCAGAAAGAATGAAGCCGCCAGGATCCCGAAGAGGAATGCGATGAAGCCGCCGGCGGGAGCAATGACGGGAAGGTGTCCCAGCCCGGCGCCCAGGATGAACGAGGCGATCCCGCTGAGCACGGCGATGCCCAGGGAACGGCCGAAGGACCGGTCGCGGATGCCGGTGATCCGCGAGCCGAGCAGCAGAAATCCGGCGGTGATGAGCCACCAGACGAGGGTGATGGCGATGGCGGATACAATCAGCAGTGGAGGATTCATGGGCGTCTTTCCTGTTTTCCTGGGTCAGGGCATTGGGGCGGCCGGCGGACAGCCGCT
>JAHDSS010000514.1 GCA_018432565.1 Kiritimatiellia bacterium | reverse complement strand
CCATTACACCTTGACCCGCAGCGGTGCGGTCGTGGCAGCCAGTGCGGTGACGAACGGCGTCAACGGTGATGGCAAGGCCTCGGCGCTATCCATCAGCGCCACGGTGCCCCGTGCCAGCATGATCTGGGGCAACTACGTGCTAAGCCTGGCGGGCCATGATTTTGATCCGGAGTGGGTGGGCGATATCTCGTCCGTCTCGAACGTCTATTACTTCGTAATCGCCGCGCCGAGCATCGGCGTGGACCCGATCTCCCTAGATTACGGCACGGTGGACCGGAACGCAACGTCGAACCGGACGGTGGTGGTGACCAACAGCGGCAATGCGGACCTGGTCGTAAGCGGCATCGGGTTCTCGGGAACGGGCAGCGGCTACTTCAGCGTGGCGTCTCCCGCAGTGCCCCTGACGGTGACGCCCGGCGATTCCGCCAATGTGGTGGTGAGCTTTACGCCGACGGCCGGTGGGAACTTCAACGTCACCATGACGCTGAACAACAACTCGCCGGACCATCCCGCCCAAACCGTGCCGATCACGGCGGTCTGTCACGATCCGGAGACGTCGCCGCCGACGCTGGTCGATTTCGCGGCAGTGGACTCGCGGCTGGTCACCAACGAGGTGACCGATCACGCGCTGGGACACACCGACGTGACGCTGAACTTTTCCCTGTGGCACTTCAAAGGCATGTCGCCGACCGGCGCCAGCTACGATTTGCTGGATCCAGCCGGCAATCTGGTTTGGACCAACGGGACGTTCGACGCGGTGACCGGCACGGTCATCGGCACCAAGACTTGCCAGGTGTTCTCCGCCACGGTGCCGGGCTTCTATCCGGCGGTGCTGGGCGTCTATACGGCCCGGGTCACGGCCGTCAGTTCCAATGGCTACGGCGTGACGGACCAGGCGACCTATACGCCTTCGACGGCGGGTGCGGGTGTGCCTTTCGTTTTGGACCGCTTCTCGCGGCCAGACGTGTCGGATGATATCGGCGAGGGCTGGGCCACGAACAACACTGGGCCGACCGCCGGCAACATCCAACTTCGGGATCACGCCCTCCAGTTCTACGGCGTCGGCGGAACGTCTGGCGACGGGCGGCTTTCCGTGGTGCGCGACATGACCGGGCGCTACAACCCGGTGCTGACCAACAACGCCGGAACGCTGACGTGGGCGTTCAATTTCTACTCGGGCCAGGCCAACATGACGGGCCTGGGTTCGGGCAAATACGCGGGCTTGGTCGTGCTGGGTTCGACCTCGACCAACTTTGTCGGTGGCTATGGCAATGGCTATGCCGTGCGCATTTGCAGCAACCAGGTCGCCCTGGTCAAGTTCACGGGCGGCCTGAACAGCGACACCGACGCCACGACGATCGGCACGCCGGCGAACCTGGCCGCCAACAGCCCGATGGGCATCCGGGTGACCCTGGATGCGGCGACCGGCACCTGGACGCTCTATACGACCAACTGGGGCGGCACCGGACCCGAAGCGTTCGGCAATCCGCTGGCGGCGGACGATCTAGCCACTTCAAACGTGGATGCCACCTATCTGGGGGCCACGAGCCTGCCATATGTCGGGTGCTACTGGAATCACGGCTCCGGCGCGCCCGGGAGCACCTACGGGGCGGTCTTTGACGACGTCTATGCGCCCTACGTGATGCCGGCGGCCCCGCTGATGAACTTCACGGTGATCGATGAAGATTGGCGCGGTCCCGAACACAGCGGCTTCAACGTGGACAACCGAGCCTTTACGGTCGCCTCCATCGCGAGCGGCCTGACGGTGACGGGCCTGGTGGCGGATGCCAATGGCGTCTATGCCGGCACCAGCAACGTCTGGACGCTGTTCAGCAACTCCACCCAGGTGGCGTCCGGTTCCATGACCATGACGCCCAACACCGATGGGGCGGGGACGCTGGCCACGCCGGCGGCCCTGTCAACCACCATACCGTTCAACGCGTTGAACACGACCAATTATACGTTCACCTTCCGGTTGGTCAGCACCGACTTTGACGTGGACCGCCCGGGCGATTTCCTAAGCATCACCAATACCTTCACCTTCACCATCGTGGACACCGAGGCGCCGACCCCGACGGACGTGACGGCCACCGGCGACGGGATGGAGATGGCCGTCTTGACCTGGAACCTCAATGGGGCCAAGGGCGCCGTCGTGCTGCGCAGTGCGGACTCTGCCGCCATCGCCGCGGCCACGATGTTGACGATGGGCACGGCCTACAACCAGGGCGACGCGGGCCCCAACGGTACCACGGTGGCCTATCACGGCACCAACCAGACCGGGGCAGAAATCGTGGTCCCGATGGGCTCGTCGAACTACTTCCGCGTCTTCGGCGCCAACGGCACCATTTATTCGGTGGATTCCGTCGCCCCCGCGGTCGTGCCCCTGTTGAAATACGAAGAAGGCGAAATCGTCGATCAGTTTGCCTACACCAACAACTATATTTGGACGCATGACGGCGGCGGCACGAACTGGGCCTATCTGAACGACCAGGCCGGCACCGGCCAGGGCTGGAATGGCCCCTGGACGGGCGACATCAACAAGGCGCTGACCATCGAAGACGTCAACCTGCTCTGCGGCGACTACACGCAATTCCCGGACCCCTATGCCAACAAGCTGCAATGGGTGCCCAACACGCAGGAGGCCACGAGCGTGGCGATCACTCGCAAACTGGCGACCAAGCGCAGCGGAAAGACATTCATCGCCTTTATGATGAACTACAAGGTCGGGAACAACGATTGCGACCTGTCCAACAAATATATCGGACTTTCCCTGATGAGCGGGGCGACCGCCGACAAAGAAGAAATCTTCTTCGGGAAGCTGCATGGCCGCGACAAGGATGCGGGCATCGAAGTGCCGGCTACCGGCAAGTTCATATCCAACACCCCCTACTATGCCTTCAATGCTAAACACCATGACGACTACATGATCGTGGGCGAGTGGGATCCCGCCATCAAAACCGCGCGGATGTGGGCTTTCTATCAGGGCGACACCACTCCGATTCCACAGGAATACACCAACGCACCACCGATCGCGACCTTCAGTAACGCCGCCTTCAACGTGGCCGACATCACCGGCATCCGCCTGGCGGCCGGCATGACGTCTGCCGACACCAACACGATTGATCATGCGTATTTCGACGAAGTGCGCGTGGGCGACACCTGGGACGAAGTGCTGTTGTTCAACTATCCCGAAGCCTGGAATTTCCGGGTGGGCGAACAGCGCGGAACCGGGACGAATACCGTGTATGTGGTTACCGACGGCCAATTGGCGGAAACGGGCAAGGCCTATCCTATTTCCTATCTGTTGAATCACCGTACCGGCGTCACCAACGCGCAGTTCAACATCAGCACCAATACCAGCTATTTGACCGGGCTGTAT
>JAHDSS010000126.1 GCA_018432565.1 Kiritimatiellia bacterium | reverse complement strand
TCGTGCGTCAGGGCGGTTTGTTCCTGCCAGAGCCAGGTGATGATGGACGGGCCGGTCAGGGTGAAGGTGCAGACGCTGCCGGTGCCGGAGGCGGGGACGGAGCCCGCGCCCTGCCAGCCGGCGCAGGCGGTGCGCCAGCCGTTGGTGCCGTCGGGCGGATAGAAGGCTTCGGCGCGGAGGTTCGCATTCGAGGCGAGGGTATGCAGGCCGTAGGCCGGTTCCACGCTGAAGAAAGACCCCGGCAGGCCGCTGACGGCCAGGGCGATGGGCGGGGTGACATCAAACGCATGGAGTTCGGCGGGGAATCCGGCGGGATGGGTGGCGGGCAGTTCGGCGGGGCCGGCGGAGAGATAATAGTGCACGCGGGTGCCGACCGGCTGGGGGGGGATGGAGGCCTCGAAGAGGCGGCCGTTGGTGGTGGTCATGGCGACGGTGGCGAAGTCGTTGGTGACGCCGGTCGTATTCCAATGGAGCAGAACGGAGGCGGGATCCAGCGCGCCGGCGGAGGTGACCTCGGCCGCGACGGGATACGGCGCATCGGTGATCCAGGTGGTTTCCAGCGGGGTGTGTTCGATGGCGGCCGGCAGGGCGATGGCGCCGCGCAGGTAGAGGGCGAAAGGCTGGGGGCCTTCGGGGACATTGGTCGCGGTGACGGTCAGGGTCCAGACGCCGGGAGCGGGGGCGGGTACATCCACGCCTTCGATATTGTTGAGGGTGTCGGGGCCGGAGAGCCCGTTGGGATGATGAACCGCGCCGCCGGGGGCGGTCAGCGTCAGGTCGAGATCGTTCACCAGGTTGACGGCGGCGGCCAGGGCGGAGGGATAGTCGCTGTAGGCCATGACGGCGGTCAGCGGGGCCGGACTGGTGACCGCGAACGGGAAGGCAACACTCTGGCCGGTGGCGAGCGGTTCCGGGCCTTCCATCAGGACCGCTGCCAAGCCGCTGGTGGGAAACAGGGTGCCGCCGACATCGATCAGTCCCCAGCCTTCGACGGAATTCGGCCTTGGGGCGGGGGGGATTTCGCGGGCGGCGCCGGTGCCGTACTGGCCGGGGGAGAGCGAACGGGCGCCGCCGGACAGGGCGGCTTTCAGCAGCGCGGCGGAAGGACTGTCCAGGCCGAGCACATCGGTGGCGTACTGGCGGACGAGAAGGGCGGAGCCGGCGGCCAGCGGGGTGGACATGCTGGTGCCGCCCATGAAGCAATAGTTGGTGTTGCCGGCCAGCAGGCCCCAGCCGGTGTCGGAGGAGGCGCGCGACCGCGCCGAAATGATATCGGTGCCGGGCGCCACGATGTCGGGCTTGGTTCGGCCGTCGGCGGCGGGGCCGCGGGAGGAATAAGCCGCCATGCCCGGCGGTGCCCCGGGGGGGCTGGAGGACACGTAGTCGGACCGGAGGGGTTCGGCGCGGTAATCGATATACCAGAGCTGCCCGTAGGTGGCCGCGGTGCGGCCGCCGCTGCCCGGCGGCCGGCCGCTTTCGGAAGCGCCGACGGCCAGCACGTTCTTGGCGGAGGCGGGGGAATCGAGCGACAAGGGGTCCACGAGGCCGTCGTAATCGCCGTCGGTGCCGACGTTGCCGGCGGCGAAGGTGATGAGCATGCCGGGGTGATCCCAGATGAATTCATCGGTGGTCATGGCGTCGCTGGTATATTCCCCGGCGACGGCGCTGCCCCAGCTGTCGGAATGGACGCGCGCGCCGAGGTCGAATGTGGGGCCGTACAACTCGTTCAAATCGTCGGGGAGGGCGAGATAGTCGTAGGGATCCAGGATGGACTGAAAAACCAGTCCGGCGCCGGGGGCGACGCCGCGGTACTGACCGTCGGAGGCCGCGCCGGTGCCCAGCACGGAGGCGGCGACGTGGGTGCCGTGATAGTAGGTGTCGCTCCAGTTTGTGAGACGTCCGATATCCAGCACCTGGATGAGACGTCCGCCAAAGTCCGGATGCAGCGTGGCGACATCGCCCGAATCCAGGCCGGTATCGGCGATGGCGACGATCTGTCCGGTGCCGTCGAGGCCGTGAACCTCGCGGACGGCATCCACGTTCAGGCGTTCGGACGCGCGGGCCATGTCGTTGAGGATCCGGGGCGGCTCGTGATATTCGACCCACTGGACTTCAGGCAGGCGGGCCATTTCGATGGCCGCCCGCGCCGGCAAAGCCGCGCGAACGAGTCCCCAGCGCCTGCCGGGAGCGGTGCGGATGTCCGACGCTCCGGCGGCGGCCAGTTCGCCAGCCAGGCCATCCACATCGTCGGGTGCGAAGGTCTGGAGAGTCACCGGCACGGGCAGAGCGGGTTCCTCGCGGGCGAGAGCTGCCAGCAGCGGCTGGATTTTCTGTTCTGGGCGGTATTCGCCGGTCCACGCCACATGGGGAAGACGGCGAATGCGATCGCGCACCTCCGCGGTCCCTTCCGTCAGCAGCGCGTGATCGGGCAGATACGAGCGGATGACACCGCCGGCCTGTTCGATGGCGGTTCGCCATTCGGGACGGACGGGGGCGTCGAACAAGACCAGCCAGGGAAAGCCCCGGGCGGACGGCCGGGCATGGGCGGGCGCGGCGTCCAGCGGGATGCCCGGCCGCACGATGCCGGTTCGCAGGCGGATGGCGGGGCCGTCCGGGGGAGGCTCCGTCGGAGGCGGAGACAACTGCGGGCGCACGGCGCGAACCGCGGCACGGGAGGCGATGGCGGCTTCCTGCAAGGTGGGGCCGGGATCGGATGCGGCGGACCGCGGCGACTGCAGACGCGAAAACAGCCAGACGCTCAACCCGGCGGCCAGCAGCAGCAGAGCGGCAGCTCCCGGACGTCGAATACTGGACGGCAACTTCATGGCGGATCCTGATTCACTAACCTACCACGCCTCAAGGGCATAAGCCAAGCGGGGAGAATCCGCTTCGGGAGGCCCCGGACGGAAAGGCGGTCAGGCCGTTTGACACCCCCCGTCCGGGGTGTAGGGTCCGCGAACTTTCATGACCTTTCTGCATCGCATTCAAGCTTGGTCTCCGGCGATTCTGGCGGCTCTTTTGGCGCTGGGTTTCCGGACTCTTCGCCCGTCCCCGCCGCCGGCTCCGGCGGCGCGGCCGATTCCGGTTTCGGCGCCGGTGGATGCCGGGCAGGCGGCGGCGCGCCTCATTGAGGCGGTGATCCAGATCGAATCCGGCGGCGACCCGTTGAAAATCGGCCGCCACGGCGAGCGCGGGTTGATGCAGATCCAGGCCGGCACCTGGCGCGAGGTGACGGCCCGGCTGTACGGTGCGCCCCTGCCGTTTGACCGCGCGTTCGAGCCCGCGCTGAACCGCCGTGTCGGCGCCGCCTATCTGGCGCATCTTCAGAATCGGCTGCTGGCCCGCCGGTCCGAATGGAAATCCGACGAGCGCGCTCTGCTGCTGGCGGCCTACAACGCCGGCCCCGGCCGTCTGCGCGCGGCCCGGTATGCCCTCGAACGCATGCCGCGGTCCACCCGTGACTATGTGGAGCGCGCCGGCGCCCTCCATGACACCCTGCTCGAAGATTCCGCGCAGGCGGTCCGCCGGCGTTTGCAGGTTTCGCTGTGAGCCGCGTCCCCCTGTGCCGGCTCGGACGAAAGGCGATCCGGGAAAATGCCCTTGCCAAGGCGGGGGGCGGGTGATAGGGTGCGCGCGATTTTGGTCCCGGACTGCGGTCCGATCAATTCAACGGAAGCCCACAACGATGAAAAAAGAGATCCATCCCAAGTACGAAGAAGCGACGATTTCCTGCGCGTGCGGCTATGTGCTCAAGACCCGTTCAACGGTCAAGAGCATGAGCGTGAACACCTGCGCGGCCTGCCATCCGTTTTTCACGGGCCAGGCCAAGTTCATTGACACGGAAGGCCGCGTGGACCGCTTCAACAAGCGCTACGCCCGCAAGACCGCCAAGTAGCTGGCGGACGCGACGGGCCGGAGCTCCCCCCTGCGGGGTCTTCCGGCCCGTTTTGCATTCTTTCTGCGCTCCATGGAACTGGATCCCGTCTATTTGAAGCAGGTCGCCGCCCGGGCCGAAGAGCTTGAGCAGGCGATGTCTGCGCCCGGCGCGGCTTCCAATCCCCGCACGTTCAAGGAGCTGGTCCGCGAACATCAGCGCCTGCGCGACCTGACGGCCGCCGCGGACGGGTACCGCCGGGTGCAGCGGCTGCTGGCCGAAAACGCCGAGCTGCTGGCCGAGAGCGCGGACGATCCGGAGATGGCGGACATCGCCCGGACGGAGAAAACGGAGCTGGAGGCGGCGCTGCCGGCCGCGGAGCGCCGGCTGATGGCGCTGATGCTGCCGCCGGATCCCGACGACAGCCGCAACACCATTCTGGAAATCCGCGCGGGCACCGGCGGCGAAGAGGCGGCGCTGTTCGCCGGCGACCTCTACCGCATGTACGTCCGCTTTGCCGAGTCCCGCGGCTGGAAGACCTCGGCGCTGGATGTTTCGCCGTCGGATCTCGGCGGCTACAAGGAAATCATTTTCTCGGTCGAAGGCGTGGATGTGTACAAAACCCTGCGCTACGAAAGCGGCGGCCACCGGGTGCAGCGCGTGCCGGAGACCGAGGCGCAGGGGCGCATTCACACCTCCGCCGCCACGGTCGCCGTTCTGCCCGAAGTCGAAGAGATCAGCGAAGTCGAAATCCGGCCCGAAGACCTGCGCATTGACCTGTTCTGCGCCTCGGGGCCCGGCGGGCAGAAGGTCAACAAGACCGAATCCGCGATCCGTCTCACCCACCTGCCGACAGGACTGGTGGTGGCCTGCCAGGACGAACGCAGCCAGAACCGCAACCGTGAAAAAGCCATGCGGGTGCTGGCGGCGCGCCTGCTTGATCTGCAGCGCCAGCAGGACCACGACAAGATGGCCAGTCAGCGCAAGACGCAGATCGGCTCCGGCGACCGCAGCGAGCGCATCCGCACCTACAACTTTCCCCAGAACCGCCTGACCGATCACCGCATCAATCTCACGCTGTATTCGCTGGATCACGTCATGGAGGGGAATCTCGGCGAGGTGATCGACGCGCTGCAGGCCCGCGACATTGAACTGCGCCTGGCGGCGCAGATGGGGAAGAAGGCCTGATGGCGGCGGAGACGGACCGCTGGGACGGCCGGCTGGACGCGGCCCGCGCCAGGCTGGAGGAGCGGGGGATTGACGAAGCCGATTCGCGCCTGCGCTGGCTCGCCGCGCATCTGCTGTCCTGCGGGCTGCTGGATGTCGGGCGGCACCGGGAGGAACCGCTCGCGCCGGACCTGGCCCGCGCCTGGGAGGACGGCGTGGCGCGCCTGGCGGCCGGCGAGCCGGTTCAGTATGTCATCGGCGAAACCGATTTCCTGGGGCTGCGCATCCGCTGCGACCGCCGGGCCCTGATTCCCCGGCCCGAGACCGAAGAACTGGCGCTGTGCGCCGAAGCCGATCTGCGCGCGCGTCCCGGGCGGCCCGTGGCGGTGGACGCCGGCACGGGGACGGGCTGCATCGCCTGCGCCCTGGCGCTTCGCGCGCCGCGGGCCCGAATCATCGCCACCGATCTCTCCGCCGATGCCCTGGGGCTGGCCCGCGAGAATGCCGAGGCGCTGGGCGCGCGCGTCGACTTCATCCGGACCGATCTGCTGGCGGGGCTGCCCGACGCCTCCGCCGATCTCGTGGTGTCGAATCCGCCGTATGTATCCAGCGGCGACTGCGACCGCCTGCCGGCCCACGTGCGCGACCACGAACCCCGGCTGGCGCTGGACGGCGGTCCGGACGGCCTGCGGGTCATCTCGCGGCTTGTGTCGGAGGCCGCCCGTGTTATAGTGCCGTCGGGACGGTTGATGATGGAAATCGGCGACGATCAGGCCGAGGCCGTCCGGGAGATTCTGTGTCCGGAAAACCTGTTCAATCTGGAAGCTCTGAAGTGCGACTGCGCCGGACGGGTGCGCCTCGCCGTGGCGAGACGGGTGCCCGCATGGCTCCGCGCACCTACATGCCCCGGCGCGGGAAGGGGACCTACGGCTATCTGATTCTGCTGATGGTCGTGGTCGGGGCCGCCCTGCAGTGGAACTGGATGCAGCGCGTCCGCCGCGACGGCGCCGAGACCGTGGTCACCAACAGCTTTGCCGAAAAACTCACCCGATGGATGCTGGCCAAGCGGGGCATTCACCTCGAGGAGGAAGCCGCCGCGGGAGAGTCCGGCACCGAACGGATTCTGTGCGAAACCTGCGGCGGGAGCGGCCAGATGCTCGGACCGGACGGGGCCATTGTGCCGTGTCCCATTTGCCAGGGGGTCGGCTACGGCCTGGTCCGCAAGTTCAGTCCCGACGAGAATATCTGCCCGTTTTGCGTCGGCATGGGCCGGGCGTTTCTGCCCGGCACCCGCGAGGTGGTCATCTGTCCGCGCTGCAACGGCCGGGGGCTGATCGGCCCCGCCGCCGCCCCGGACGCCCCGCCCGCCGAATAACCCATGTTCGACCGCCTCTCCAACCGCCTCCAATCGGTGTTCCGCCAGCTGCGCGGAACCGGCACCCTGTCGGAGAAAAACATCCAGGACGCCCTGCGCGAGGTGCGCATGGCCCTGCTCGAAGCCGATGTCCACTATGCCACGGCCAAGGCCTTCATCGAGCGCGTCAAGGCCAAGAGCCTCGGCGCGGAAGTCCTGGGCAGCGTGACTCCCGGGCAGCAGATCGTCAAGGCCATCCACGATGAACTGGTCGCCCTGCTCGGCGGCGTCCAGCGCGATTTCGACCTGACCGCCCTGCCGTCGGAGATCCTGCTGCTGGGCCTGCACGGCTCGGGCAAGACCACGACTGCCGGCAAACTCGCCCGCCTCTGGCGGCAGAAGGGCAAGAAGGTCCTGCTGGCGGCCTGCGACATCCGCCGGCCCGCCGCCGTCGAGCAGCTCGAGGTGCTGGCGAAACAGACCGGCGCCGGGATCATCAAGCCCGAGCCCGGCGAGACCGTACCCGATCTCGGGCGCCGCGCGTTCAAGCACGCCCGCGAGAACTATTACGACATCG
>JAHDSS010000293.1 GCA_018432565.1 Kiritimatiellia bacterium | reverse complement strand
GGGGGGGTGTACGCCATTGGGCGAGGCAGGCGGCGAGGCGGGGATGGAGGACGGTGCGGGCCTGATTGAGGATGTAGAGGTGGATGCCGGGGGCGCCGCCGGCGATAAGGCCGTCGATCTGGTCGGCCATCCATTGAATGCCGGCGGCGCGGGCGGCTTCGGGGGCGGGATTTTGGAGGGCGTCGCGGAGGGCGTCGGGAGCGGTGGCGCGGGAGAAGCCGATGGCGCGGTCGAGCTGGCCGGGAGAGGCGACGGGCATGAGGCCGGGCAGGATGGGGGCGGTGATGCCGGCGGCGCGGGCGGCGTCCACGAAGCGGAAATAGACGTCGTTGCGGAAGAAGAGCTGGGTGTTGACGAAGTCGGCGCCAGCGTCGAGTTTTTCCTTCAAATGGCGGATGTCGTCGGCGGGAGAGGCGGCTTCGGGGTGGGTTTCGGGGTAGCCGGCGACGCCGCAGCAGATGTCGGGGTGGAGGGATTTGACGAGGGCGACGAGGTCGGAGGCGTGGGCGAGGCCGTCGGGGGCGGGGGTGAAGGTGGATTCGCCGCGGGGGGGGTCGCCGCGCAGGGCCATGATGTTGCGGATGCCGGAGGCATGGATGCGGTGGATCTGGGCTTCGAGGTCGGCGCGGGAGGCGCCGACGCAGGTGAGATGGGCGACGACGGGAGTGAAGCCGAGGCGGGCGAGAAGATCCCAGGCGGCGAAGGAGAGCTCGCGCGAGGAGCCGCCGGCGCCGTAGGTGCAGGTGACGAAGTCGGGATGGACGGGGCGCATGCGTTCGATGGAACGCTCAAGGAGATCGAAACCGGCGGGATCTTTCGGGGGGTAGAATTCGAGGGAGAGCGTCGGCTGGCGGCGCCCGGCAAGGAGGTCCCGGATGGTCGGCGGGGTCATGGGGGGAACATAGCGGAGGAAGGCGGGCGGAGGCAATAGCGGAGGAGGGGACAGGGGACAGGGGGAAGGGGACGGGGAGAGTCGGAACAGCCAAGCAGGAAAACAGGAAACTCAGGAAAGCAGGAATTGAGAGGAGAAAGGGGACAGGGGACAGGGGGCAGGGGACAGAGGGCAGAGGGCAGGGGGCAGAGGACAGAGGACAGGGGTCAGGGGACAGGAGACAGGGGACAGGGGACAGGGGACAGGGGACAGGGGGGAGCGAATATTCAATATCCAATATTCAATCTTCAATATTCAAGGAAGGGCCGGACGGCGGGAGAAAAGCGTCGGGGGCGGGGACGGGGATGCGGGGAGATTCGGCGCGGACGAGGGTGGCGCGGTCGGGGGCGGGATCGAAATGAGTGATGAAGCGGATCTGGACGGCGGCGTTGGAGGCGAGGCGGGCGGCGGCGTAGGCGGCAGCCATTTCTTCTTGAAGGGCGGGGATGGATTTGCCGGCGGCGGGCATCATGCCGAGGAAAGGCAGCTCGATGTCGCCGTCGGAGTCGACAATTTCGCGGTAGGCAGGGAGGCGGCCTCCGAGGTTTTCGATGCGGACGAAAAGGGCGTCGCCGGGGCGGAGGGTGTCGGGAGGGGGCGGGTCGTCCTGGGCGGCGGCGGGGAGGCAGGAGGTCAGCAGGAAGGCGGCGGCCAGCAGGAAGGCGGCGCCAGGGATCGTAAGGCGCGACGGCGGGCGGTTCATGGGGTCTTGTCCGGGTGGCCGCCGGCGAAGAGGTCGGCGACGAGGTCGTGCTCCATGGTATCGAGGTTGGCGCTTTCCTGGGCCAGATGGAGCATGG
>JAHDSS010000386.1 GCA_018432565.1 Kiritimatiellia bacterium | reverse complement strand
CGGAGGCAGGCCGTGCCGGTTGCGCGCGGCGTTCGACACATAGATGTCGTGCAGGTCGCGGCGCCAGGGCTCCAACTCCGTGATCATGTCCGTCTTGAAGCCGCAGCGGACCGCCTTGTTGATCGCCTGGCGGCGCTTGCGGTCGGCGATGTTCGCCAGGCTGTAGGCCTTCAGGTTGTCGCCCTGGATCACCCAGCGCGTCCGCGTGCGGGCCCCGGGAAGCGTGCCGGCCGGCACCACGTGCGAATAGCGGATGAACGACTTCAGCGGGGCGGGGCGGGCGGAACCCGGCGGAATTTCCTGCAGGGGATACAGCGGCTGGCAGCAGCCCGGGGAGGTATTCTTCCACCAGACGCCGTGGTGAACATGCACGCCGGACCGGATGCCGGCCTCCTGGCGCAGATAGTCTTCCAGCTTCATGAACCCGTCTCCCCGGAATCCGGTTCCGCCGCGGGCGGCGGGGCCGCCTTCCGCAGGGCGCGGCAGAACCGCTGCCGCAGCCGCAGGGCGCGCTTGCCCAGCTCCACCAGCCCGGCATGGCTGGAATAGTATGGCAGCTTGTCCGCCCGGAACAGAAACTGCTCCTTGTAATGGTTCAGGCTGGGATGCTGGGGGCGGCCGTTGAACAGGATCCGGCAGGCGGGATCGGCCGCGGCATGGTTCAGCACCGTGAAGTAGAGCGCGTCCATCGGGCAGGCCTTGAGCTGCTCGGTGTCGGCCTTGGCCTGCTGGATGATGCGGATGCCGTCCACCTGGAATGTGCGCAGATAGGCGGCCAGCACGCCGTCCACGAAAGCCCCCCACCATTCGCGGCCTTCGAGGGCTGCTTCGCTGCGCATCTGCTCCCGCCAGGCGTCCGCCTCCGCCGTGTAGCGCCGCGCGGACACCTCGGAGCCGCCGCCCTGGTCGTGGCGGCGGACCTGGGACAGATTGATTTCGCGGAGACGCTCCAGGCGGGCAGCCACATCGGCCAGGGGGCGGACTTCGCAGCGTTCCAGGGCCCGGCGGACCTGGTTG
>JAHDSS010000038.1 GCA_018432565.1 Kiritimatiellia bacterium | reverse complement strand
AGGCTGTTCAGGCTGTTCGATCCAAAGCGGCGTGGCGCTGCGCTTCCCGCCGCACTCCAAACCGATCCCCCTCCGCGCTCTCTGCGGCAAATAGTCTTCTTTTTCCTTTCGTAGTTTCTCCCCTCCCCTTTGCGTCTTCGCGTCTTGGCGTGAGACAGGCTGTTCCGGCTGTTCGATCCCGACGCGCCCACCGGGCGCATCTACAACCGATCCCCCTTCGCGCCCTCTACGGCAAACAGTCTTCCCCGTTCATGCCTTTCGCGTTTTTCGCGCTTTTCGTAGTTTCTCCCTTTCCTTCCCCCATTCGTGTCATTCGCTCAATTCGTAGTTGGCTGTTCGGTTCGAATCCGTGCCATCCGTGAAATCCGTAGCTGGCTGTTCGGTTCCAATCCGTCCCGACTCTCCAAGAGGTCGGGATCCGTAGCTACCCACTATATTACCCATTATCCGGCTTGTTACCCATTACCCGCCACATGGCATGCTTGCCCCGGCCGGTGCATGCGACTTCGCCAATCTTGCGCAGGTCTTTCAGGACCTTGCGGATCATGTCCAGGCTGACCCCCGGACACCGCCGCTGGAGTTCTCCGATGTGAAAGGGAACCGCACAGGCCGAGATGGCCTCGCGGACCGACTCGGTCTTTTCGCCCCGGGCGGCACCCCGTTCGCCCACGCGCCGTTCGAATTCGGCATAGAGTTCCTTCAGCGTATAGAGCAGGTAGTTCACATAGGGCCAGAAATCGTGCCGCCCTTCGTGCCAGCCCTGCGAACTTTGCTGCAGCGTCTCGTAGTAGCGCTCTTTGCTCTGCTCGATGAGGCGCTCCAGGCTGATATAGCGCCCGCCCTCGAATCCAAGGTGGTAGAGGGAGAGAAGAAGAAGCAGGCGGGAGACGCGCCCATTGCCGTCCCGGAAGGGGTGGATGCAAAGGAAATCGAGATTCTGCGCCGCCCACACGATCAACGGCGGAATCGTCTGCTCCCGCAGCAGACGTGCAGACAAGTCGCACAGCCGCGCCACGGCATCCGGCGTCTTCTTGGCCGACAAAGGCCGGAACCGCACCGTCACCCGGCCGTCGGGGTGCTTTTCGATGATTTCGCCGTCGGCTTCCTTGAATTGGCCGCCATCCCAGGTGCCGGGCCGGGTCATGGCATGGAATTTCAGGATGGTTGCCGGCGTCTCGACAATGGATTCGTGCTCCGCATGGACCCACGAAAGCGCGGTTTGATATCCCCGCACTTCCTGCTCGTTGCGGTCCTGAAGGGGCGCCTTGCCCATCACCACCGCCACTTCCCGCTTCCGATCCACGGTCACGCCTTCGATGCGGTTGGAGGCCACGGCACTTTCGATCAGGGCATGTTCCCGAAGCTTCTTGAGCCGCTGGGGGGCCTGCCGGGTATAGAGTTCCTGCTTGCCGCGATACTCCGCCAGATCGTTCAGCAGCCAAACGGTCGCCGTCGGAATCGGCGGCAGCTCGCGGCTGAGAATCTCAAGCGTTTTCACTTGAGAAGTCATTTCATCCCCTCCCCCTTCGTCACCAACCCCGCCAGCGTATCCTGCCACAGGCTGATGAAGTCGGGAATGCAGCTGTGCCCCCGGCCGTCATGGGTGTAGGGGATCAGGAATCCCAGGGGGTCGTTCTTGTCGAATCGAAAGGGCCTCTGCGGCATTTTGTAGGGCGAATTGATCATCGGATTCTCGACTATGCTGCTCTTCGCCATGCCATACTCTTCGTGCAGTCTATTGAATTTGCTCAGAAATGAAAATGAGATTTTCGTTCCTCATGGTCCGCAAAATCATGAAAATTCAACGAAAACGGCCAATTTTGAAGGGTTTTTGACCCATTTTGGCCATTTTGGGGCATTTTTACTCGTTTTTTTGCCATTTTTTAGGTTTTTTGACCCACTTTTTCGAAAAAGCCCCTCCTGGATTGCTCTTCATCGCGTTATAGCCTTTCCAAGGCCCCAACAGCCCGGCTCGGCAGGGACGCCTCGCCCTACCATAAGCCAGATGGGGCAGGCTGTCCCTTTCCCCTATTCCTTCCATCCGTGCCATCCGTGAAACCACGCCCGCCCGCGTGGCAGGTCCGTAGCTGGCT
>JAHDSS010000256.1 GCA_018432565.1 Kiritimatiellia bacterium | reverse complement strand
GGCGTGGCTGGAGCGGCTGTTCGGCGAGAAGGCGCGGCTGCCGGCGATGGCGGCCGGCCTGCTGCTGCCGGGCATCCTGCTGTGGCAGAACGCCTATGACGAAGACCAGATCCGGATCGTGGGCGGCGCGGAGCAGAACGGCCACCACTACGGCTGGCAGTTCGGCAACTGGTCGCTGCAGGGATTGGAGGGCATCGAGGATGATTTCCGCCACTGGTATCCCGACGAAGAGGAGTTCCGGCGCCAGTGGGAGGCGATTCCGACGCGCGACGCCGCCTACCCGCCGCCGATGACCGAAGGCGCGATCTTCTACGGCGGAACCGATCCCGGCCGCTTTGTGCCGACCTACATGATCTATTCGGCGGACGTGCGGCCGGACGTCTATCTGATCACCCAGAACGCGCTGGCCGACAACACCTTCATGAACATCACCCGCGATCTCTACGGCGACACGATTTACATTCCGTCGCTGGAGGACAGCAACGAGGCGTTCCGGAAGTACGTGGAGGATGTCAATTCGGGCGCGATCCAGGCCGGCGCGGACATCAAGATCGAGGGCGGCAAGGTCAGCGTGCAGGGCGTGGGCGGCGTCATGACCATCAACGGCATTCTTGCCGAGCTGATCTTCAAGGAAAACAAGGACCGCCACGACTTCTATGTCGAGGAAAGCTACGTGATTCCGTGGATGTATCCGTATCTGACGCCGCACGGGATCATTCTGAAGCTGAACCGGGACCGGCTGCCGGGGCTGGACCCGGAGCTGGTGAAAAACGACCACGCGTTCTGGGAGTGGTACACGCAGTGGCTGCTGGACCAGCCGGAGTTCCGGCGCGACATCTGCGCGCGCAAGTCGTTCTCGAAGCTGCGCAGCGCGATTGCCGGCATCTACGACTACCGGCGGATGTACGACGAAGCGGAGTATGCCTTCAAGCAGTCCATTGACCTGTATCCGCTCTCGCCGGAAGCGAACTTCCGCCTGGCGCAGATGTACATGAACATGCAGCGCTTCGAGGAGGCCGAGACGCTGATCCGCTCCTTCCAGGAGCAGGATCCCAAGAACGAAAGCGCCAAGGGATTCCTGAACCAGATCGAAGGGCACCGCCGCATGGTGGACCGCCGCCGGGAAATCGAGAAGAAGCAGCAGGATTCCGGCGTGCTGACTCCCGACGAGGCGCTGGAACTGGTCTCCATTTACCGCGCTTCCGGGATGCAGAGCGCCTATCAGAATCTGGCGACGCGGCTGGTGTCGGATCCCGGCTTCCCTCCGCAGCATCTCCTGGCGGTGGCCGGCATGTTCGCCCAGGACCAGCGCGTGGACGCCTTGGTCTTCACCCTGGAGCGCTATACGCAGAAGGAAGGCGGCAATCTGGATGTCTGGCTGGATCTGGCGGCGGCCTATGCGTTTCTTGGGCGCGCCAACGAAGCCGTTCAGGCGTCGCGGCGGGCGATCGAACTGGGCGGCGACCGGGCCCGCGACGCCATCCTGAGGGACGGACGCTTCCAGCCCCTGGCCTCCAATCCCGAATTCCGCGCGCTGTTTCCCCGTCAGGCCGGGCGTTCGGCGATGCCGCAGGCGCCGCAGTGGCAGGGCGGACTTCCCAATCTGCCGGGCCTGGCGAGATAGGCCGGACATGTCTGTTCCTGCCGGCGCCGCCGGATTCGAGGCGCTCACGCCCGATGTGGTCATGGACAGCGCCGAGCGCGCTTTGGGGCGGCGCACCTCCGGCATCTGCCGTCCGCTGACGTCCTATATCAACCGCGTGTATGAAATCGGCCTGGAAGACGGCGGGCATGTCATTGCCAAGTTCTACCGGCCGGGGCGCTGGAGCCGCGAGGCGCTGCAGGATGAGCACGACTTTCTGCGGGAACTGGCGGCGGACGAGATTCCGGTCGTGGCGCCGCTGGCGGACGCCGCCGGGGCGACGCTGCACGACGAGGGCGGCATCTGCTTCGCGCTGTTTCCCCGCATGGGCGGGCGCCCCTGCGATGAGCCGTCGCGGGAGGAATGGCGCCAGATCGGCCGCCTGATCGGGCGCATTCATGCGGCGGGCGCGCGCCGTCCGGCGGCGCACCGCATCGTGATTGATCCGCGGGAATCCTCGCGGCAGCATCTGGATTTTCTGCGCGGGTCCGGGGCGATCCCGCGCGAGGTCGCCGGCCGCTATCTCGATGCCGCGCAGCGGCTGCTGGACTGCATCGCGCCGCGGTTCGATGGCGCGGCGCGGCAGCGGCTGCATGGGGATCTGCACCGGATGAATCTGCTGTGGCGGCCGGGGGAGGGGTTTCAGGCCATTGACTTCGACGACATGGCCAACGGTCCCGCCATCCAGGACCTGTGGATGCTGCTGCCGGATCGCCTGCCCGCGGCGCGTGCTGAATTCGACGGGCTGCTGGAAGGCTACGAGACGTTTGCGGAATACGACGATGCCCAGACGCGGCTGATCGAACCGCTGCGCGCCATGCGCTATCTGCATTATGCCGCGTGGTGCGCCCGCCAGAAAGCCGACGAGGGGCGAACGCTGCTCCACCCCGAATGGGGCAGCGCCGATTTCTGGCGCAGGGAGCTGGCGGACCTGCAGCGCCAGGCCCGGGACATCGAAGATCTGGCGTAAATCCGCCCGGCCGCCTCAGACCAGCCAGAGCCAGGCCAGGGCCGACGGGACGACTTGCATGGTGGCGTTGTCCCAGCCGTGGGGCGAGACGGCCTCCGTCAGGGCGGCTATCGCGGCAATGGCGAGAATCTTAAACAGGCCGAAAGGCCCGGGGACGATGTGGGGGGTTGCCGCGGCTGCAAGGGCCAGGGCGATGGCCGACATCAGCAGCACGGCGGCCGACCCTTCAAAACTGCGCGTAGCGGGCACCGAAGACCGGGACGGGACGCGGTAGCGGTGCCGGCCGAACCGGGCGCCGACGGGTTCCCCGATGGCGTCGCCAAGTCCGGCCACCAGATACCCGGCGAGGGCGAAGGGGCCGAACAGGATGTTGGCGGCCAGACCGCCAGCAAGGGTTGTGAAGTACGGCACGAGGATAAAAAAGGTCCGGTGCGGTTCATCCCGTTCCCGGGCCATGGCTTCGTAGAGCAGGTGGCCGGGGCCGCGCCAGACGGCGTAAAAGACCACCAGCGAGCACATGGCGCCGAACAGGCAGACAGCGGAAGATCCCAGGCGCCATTGCAGGACTGCCGCGGTGCTGAAGATCAGAAAATGAAAGGTCTTGCGCGTATAGCCCGTGCGCACGCCGCGCCGCTTCAGCGTGCCGGCGATCCACAGGGCCGCCAGGGACCAGGCCAGGCCGGCCGGGCCGCCCAGGACCAGCGCTTTGGCGGTGGGGAAGTTCCCCACAAAGAAATCCAGCGTGCGTTGAATCAGCTCGTTCATTGTGACTCGTCGCCGGATGCGGCCGGCGCCGCCTGCGGAACCAGAATCTCTCCCCGCTTTTCATAAGCCGTGGAACGAACCAGCGCCGGCGGGGCCGCAAGCAGGATGTCCCGGATCATTTCGTGACCGGCGGCGGAGATCACGGTGCGGTCGTTCTTGTCTCCGCCGTCCGCGCGCAGCCAGGTCGGATAGTCGCGGCAGTCGCCGGATTGAAACGGCCACATGCGCCCGCGGAGGCCGGCGGCCAGCAGGCCGACGGCGAAAGGCCGCAGCGAAAAGCGGCAGAGGGTGAACAGGCCCGTGGTGAAGGTTCGGTACCTGAGCGCGGGGAGGTAGAGGTCGAACAAGATGTCCCGGGCCGAGGTCATGATGTAGACGGCGGCGCCGGAGCGCAGCGCAAGGAGGCCGAGTTCCCGGATGGCGCACTGTCGGCATGCCGCGGGGAGGGGGCCGTTGCCGAACCGTCCCTCCAGGCAGGCGCAGTCGTGGTTGAAGCGTCCCGACGGGCAGGGCGGATCCAGCGGCTTCATGCAGAACCCGAGGCCGAGAACGGCGCGCGGCCCGCCGAAGGGCGCTTCATGGCCCGCGGCCGGGGTGTCGACCCGGTCGCCAGAGACATCGAGTGCGGCAGCTGTGCGGATCGCCCGAAGGGCTTTCAGAGGGTGTGGCAGGACGATGCGCAGGAAGAACTGCCAGCCGTATTCGCGGAACAGGCTGTGCCGGATGAAACTCCAGAGACCGAGAGGCGGCGGTGGTGCGGCGCATTCCATGCCGGCAAGGATAGGGCGGCGGCCGGGAGCCGGTCAATGGCGATTCCCGCCGGCTTATTGCCGGGGCAGGGCCCGGAGGAGGGCCGGCCAGGTTTCCGGCGGGAGTTGTTCGGCGCGGGCGGCGGGATCCACCCCGGCGGCGGCGAGCGCGGGCAGGGGGTCATCGGTGAGATCGCGCAGGGACCGCCCCAGCATCTTGCGGCGGCGGGAAAACACATGGCGCAGAAGGTGGCGCAGGGAGGTTTCGTCCGCCTCCCCGCCGAGGGGCTGTTCGCGCAGGAGCAGTCGGGAAATGGACGACTGCACCGACGGAGGCGGCCAGAAGCAGGTGCGGGAGATGTGCTTGATGGAGTTGATATCGTAGTGCCGCTGCATCAGGATGGACAGCAGCCCGTAGTCGCGGGTGGAAGGGACGGCCGTGAGGCGGTCGGCGACTTCGCGCTGGATGGTCACGACCACCCGGGCCGGCGGATGGGGCAGTTCCGCCAGATTCACGAGCAGTCGGGCGGCGATGGCATAGGGCAGGTTGGCGACGAGCTTCATGCCCGGCCGGGGAAAGAGCGCGGGCAGGTCGCAGTCGAGGATGTCCGAACGGATCAGGTTGAGCTTGGATTCGCCGGCAAAGCGGTCTTGCAGGTATGAGGCCAGCCGGCGGTCCTTTTCGACGGCGGTGACGGCCCCCGCGCGGGCCAGCAGGGTTTCGGTGAGCACGCCGAGGCCGGGACCGACCTCCACCACGGCATCGGCGGGAGACAAGTCGGCGGCCTCCAGCAAAATGCCCAGGATGTTGCGATCGATCAGGAAATTCTGCCCGAGAATACGCGAGGGATGGAAATCCAGCCGCGCCAGCAGGGCGCGGACTTCCGAAGGGTGCGTCAAATTGGGGCTGTCGGCCATTTGGAGATTCCGTCCGGGGCGGGGTTCTGCTATCTGGGGAAGGAAGGTAGGAGCTGCCATGAGAGAAGCCGAGAAAAAAATATGGACCCGGGACGCCCTGGCGGAGGAATGCCGCCGGCTGCGGGCCGCCGGAAAGAAAGTGGTGTTTACCAACGGCTGCTTCGACCTGATGCATGCGGGCCATGCCGGCTATCTGCAGTTCGCCCG
>JAHDSS010000473.1 GCA_018432565.1 Kiritimatiellia bacterium | reverse complement strand
TTTCCATAGCGTGGAAAAAACGGCCGCCGTTTTCCACACCGTGGAAAAACCTTTTCCACACCGTGGAAAATCCCGATGGTTTTTTTCCATACCGTGGAAAATCCGGATGGTTTTTTTCCATGCCGTGGAAAATCCCCGCCAACCCCTGAACTGTGAACCGCTGAACTGTGAACCCTGAACTGTTGAACCTGTCATGGTTTTCCTTCCATCCAGACATCATGGTCGGACAGCGGATCGGCGTAGCGGATGCGGCCGGACGGCATGACGACGGGCTTTTCTTTGGCGGACACCACGGACGGCTCGCGGACGAAGCGGTCGGCCATGATGGGAATGCCCAGCAGGCCGTGCGCGCGGCTGGCCTGCAGGAAATACTCCGAGCAGCTCGGTTCGAGGTCGCAGCGCGAGCCGATGGCGGGGCCGATGGCGGTGCGATAGAATGTCACGATTCCGCGTCCGGGCAGCGAGGCCCACGAGGCGCCCCGGCGCCCCCCCGGCCGGCATTCCAGCCAGACCGCCGACGGCCAGGCGTCGCGGCAGCTCAGCAGCGCCTGCCACAGCGCCGGCTCCGCGCGCCGCCGCGGCTTGTCGCGCTTCAGCAGAAAATACAGCGAACACCCCGAGCGCCAGAACAGCGGCGGCTCCCGGGCATTCAGGAAGGCGAATTGCAGCGCGGAAAACGCCTCGTCGCGGTCGCGGGCGTCCAGCGCCGCCCGGCCGGCTTCCCAGGCCGCCGCGCTGCGGATGTCCGGCGGCGCCGCGTCATCGCGCCACAGCGCCTCGAATTCCGCCCGCGCCCCCGCGTCATCGCCCCCCAGCCCCCGGGAGGCCCGGGCCGCCAGCAGGCGTGCCCGCGCCGCGTCGGCCGGATGCTCCGCCTCCGCCAGCGCCCGCAACCCCTCCGCGCGCGCCGCCGCCCACTGGCCCTCGGCCAGCAGCTCCCCGCCCAGCGCCAGCGACGTGCCGTCCCCCGACGCGGACCCCGCCAGCGCCAAAAAAAAGATTCCGGGCACAAGGCCCGGAATCGTTCGCAGAACTGTCCGCGATACGGACACCGCCTAGTAGTAGGTCGCGCCGTACTTCGCGGCCAGGTCGCCGCTGGTCATGCCGTTGGCGCCGTCAATGCCGTTCCACACCGCGAACACGATGTTCACGTAGGGGATCAGCATGCACCACTCGCGCCAGTGGATTTCCTTGCCGTCGTTGTAGGCGGCGCCCGCGCGCAGGCCGAAGCAGCAGCCCGCGATGAAGCCCATGAACCCGCCGCGGCCGGAGCCGGCCGCCGAGGCCGCCGGAGCCACCGCCAACAGCACCATCATCACAATCATCAAGCATGCAACCAGTTTCTTCATGTTGTCTCCTTTGGGGTTGGTTTAGTTCTTCTTTTTCCTGAATTATCCTCCCGGCCCCCGCCCGGTGTCAATCGCTTTGCATCGCTTCCGCGATTTTTCCGAAATCGTCCACAAACTCCACCCCGGCGAAAAACGCCGCGCCGTCGAAGAGCGACGCCGGCAGGTCTTCATTCACCGCCAGATTGTCCACCCGGGTCGTTTCCGTGCGCTCCACCCCTTGCATCATGATGCGCGACTGCTGGAGGCAGGCGATCCACACCCCGGGCAGGATTTCCCGGAAGGCGGAGAAATCCGTGCGCGCCTGCAGGTCTGTCAGGGCCGGCGAGGAATACATCTCGAACCGCGCCAGCCGCCCCTCGCCGTCCAGGCTCAGCACCGCGTAGGAATGCCCGTTGTCGTAGCCGGCGCGCACGGGAAACTCCTCCGTGGGGTCGAGCAGGGTCTCGGGGGCGCCCTCCAGCACGTCCAGCAGGTTCGCCGCCGATCCCGGCACCATGCGCAGGTTGCGGAGCATCTCGTCGTTCAGCTCCGCCACCGGCCGCGAAAATCCCTTCGGCGCCCCCTCGGCATGCTGGCGGAACACCTCGCCGTCCGACACCGTCCGCCGCTTGACCGGGCTGAAATTCTCGACATGCAGCCGGTCGGGCCGCTGCCAGTGCACCCGGCTCAGCATCCGCAGCGTCTGGCCGTCGGGCAGCGGCATGTCCCGGCGGATCCCGCAGCTCAGGCTTTCCACCGCCCCGTAGGACGCCAGCACCCGCTCCCGCACCGTTTCGGCCCCCGCCGTCCCCGCCGCCGCCAGTACCGCCGCCAATCCGATCATCCATGCTCGCATGCGCGTTCTCCCGTTGCCGGACACTATGGCACACCCCCGCCCGCACTTGCAAGCGGGGGCGGCCTGCGGCATCATGAACCTCCCGATGACCTGTCGCCGCTTCATCCTGATCCTCCTGGGCCTCCTGCCGCTGTCCTTGCCCCGGACGGCCGGCGCCGAAGGCGCCGAACACCTCGCGTACGACATCACCTGGGTCGGCGTCTCGGTCGGCACGATGAGCGTCCGCAGCGAAACCGGCGACGACGGCGCGCTGGTGCGTACCATCCGGATCCGGAACCGGCCCTGGATCGCCCTGGTCTATCCGGTGGACAACACCGTGGAATGCCGGATCGAATCCACGGCGGACGGCCCGCGCCACACCGTCACCAAGCAAATGGGCGAAAAGGAGTTCGTGCAGGACGACACCCTGACGCTCTGGCCCGATGCCGGAAAGGCTGTCTGGACCAATGCCGTCAGCAATACCGTCCACGCATTCGAAGTGCCTCCGGGCGCGCGCGATTTCGTGTCGTTTTTTTTCGATCTGCGCGACGCCGCCGCGGACGGAAACTGGTCCGCGGACCGCGACTATCAGCTCGTCATGGATGACGCCCTGCATGCGCTGGAGATCCGGGTAGGCGAGCCGCGCCGCCTCCGCACCCCCTGGGGCCGGATGAACGCCATACCCGTCGAGGCCGTCTCCAAATCCCCCGTCCTGTTCAAGCGCAACAAGCCCCGCGCCGTCTGGGTCGCCGCCCATCGGCCCGTCGTCCTGTTCGCCGATGTCGAAACCCGCTTCGGCACCGTCCGCGGCACCCTCGCCCGGTGGGAACTCGACGGTCACCCCGTCGAATGGAAAGAAGAACGCTAGGGCGCGCCCGCCCAAACCCGGCGGTCTGAGCCAGACCGCCCTGCCCAACCACCAACCCACATTCCCAAGGTAGGGCGCGCTGGCCCAGCGCGCCGCGGCTGTTCAACCCCAAACCCGGCGGTCTGAGCCAGACCGCCCTACCCAACCACCAACCCACATTCCCAAGGTAGGGCGCGCTGGCCCAGCGCGCCGGGCTGTTCAACCCCAAACCCGGCGGTCTGAGCCAGACC
>JAHDSS010000340.1 GCA_018432565.1 Kiritimatiellia bacterium | reverse complement strand
CGTCTCGCTCCTCCTCGCGGGAACCAACGAACTCGCTTCCGGCAGGAACCGCGCGGGTCTCGAAGCCGCAGAGGAGCGGACACTCTCCATCACCAACGCGCCCGGCGACGATGCGGGCGCACTGACGGTGACGGGCGGCCATGGCGCCGCGGGCATTGGCGGCGGCTATGATGGTAACGGCGGCACGGTGACCGTCAATGGCGGCGCGGTCACGGCCGCAGGCGGCTATGCCGGTGCCGGCATCGGCGGCGGTTATAACCATCACAACATCCCCAACGCGGATACCGACTCGGGCGGCACGGTGACCGTCAACGGCGGCGCGGTCACGGCCACGGGCGGCGACTATGCGGCCGGTATCGGCGGCGGCGCCTTTGGCGGCGGCGGCACGGTAACCATCAACAGCGGCGCGGTCACGGCCATGGGCGGCTTCGACGGCGCGGGCATCGGCGGCGGCTATGAGAGACAGGGCTCTACGGCGACCATCACCGGCGGCGAGATATTCGCCACGGGCGGCGACTATGCGCCCGGTATCGGCGGCGGCTTTATTTATAATAGTACCAATTCCACTGCCGGCTGGGGCGGCACAGTGGCGATCTCGGGCGGACGGGTCATGGCGACCGGCGGCAAGTACGCCGCAGGCATCGGCGGCGGCTCCGGCTGGACGGGTGAAGGCGGCGACGGCGCGGATCTGACCGTCTCCGGCGGCACGGTCTTCGCCACCGGCGGCGCGGACGGCGGGCCGGGTGTCGGCAGCGGTGTCGGCAATTCGAAAAACGGTGGCATCCCGCCGCACGTTTCCGGCACGTGTACCTTCACCGGCGGCTCCATCCGCATTCTCGGCGGCTACGCGGCGGACGATCCCACCGACAACAACACGGAGCTCGTCTGGTGCGTGACGGTGACGAACCTCACGCCGAATGCGGAGATCGT
Organism: Kiritimatiellia bacterium; assembly: GCA_018432565.1. Taxonomy (GTDB): domain Bacteria; phylum Verrucomicrobiota; class Kiritimatiellia; order CAIQIC01; family Lenti-01; genus JAAZFE01. The sequence continues at coordinate 1,024 of JAHDSS010000340.1, read as the reverse complement.
CGTCACGGCACTCCCTCCCGCCTACGGCGTCAACGACCTCTACGCCGACGAGGCCGGCCAGCTCTACCTCTGGCTGCCCAACGCCTCCTACGACTTCTCGGCCGGCGGCGCGGATTACGAGGCGACCGTTTCTAACGCGGACACGACGGCTACCCAGAAGTCAGCGCCCCCGGCGCCTGTGCCCGTCGGCGTGACTGTCAACGGCATTGAACTTTATGACACCGGCTCGGACGGCGAGGGGTGGACGTATGTCCTGCCCACGCTCTCGCTCACGGATGCGGGACCCTTCACGCTTGCCGGCACCAACACGGCGGGAGCCGTGCGCGTCGTCGTTCAAGAGGGTGTGACGTGTACGGTCACGCTCTCGAACCTGACGCTCGTGGCGACCAATAAGAACCAGTGCGCCTTCGCGCTGGAGACGAATGCTGTTGTCTCGCTCTTCCTTGCGGGAACGAACGAACTCGCTTCCGGCAGGAACCGCGCTGGGCTTGAGGTCGCGGCTGGACGCACGCTCGCCATCACCAACGCACCGGGCGACGACGCGGGCGCGCTGACGGCCACCGGCGGCGACGAAAGCGCGGGCATCGGCGGCGGCAGCGGCGGCGCTGGCGGTGCAGTGACGATCTCCGGCGGCATCGTGACAGCCAACGGCAGCGAGTTCTTCGGCGCGGGCATCGGCGGCGGCAGTGGCGGTGGCGGTGGACTGGTGACCATCTCCGGCGGTGCCGTCACGGCTAACGGCGGCGAGATGGGCGCGGGCATCGGCTCGGGCGGCTATGCCGGCTGGGCCAACGGCGGCGACGGCGGCACGGTGAACATCACCGGCGGCTCCGTGACGGCCAACGGCGGCGATTTCGCGGCAGGCATCGGCGGCGGCGACGGCGACGCGGGCGGCACGACAACTATCAGCGGCGGCGAGGTATCCGCCACCGGCGGCAAGTACGGCGCGGGCATCGGCGGCGGCAACAACGACGGAGGCACCGAAGAAAACCCCATCGAAAACGCAAGCCCGGGCGGCACGGTG
>JAHDSS010000399.1 GCA_018432565.1 Kiritimatiellia bacterium | reverse complement strand
GCTGCGGCAGGTGCTGGCCAACCTGCTGGGCAACGCGGTGAAATACACCGGCAAGCGCGAAGACGCCCGCATCGAAGTGACGTCGCGCCGGGAGGGCGGCGAGATCATCGTCTGCGTGCGGGACAACGGCGCGGGGTTCGATATGAAGTACGCCGACAAGCTGTTCGGGGTGTTCCAGCGGCTGCACAGCGAAACCGATTTCGAGGGCACGGGCATCGGGCTGGCCAACGTCCGGCGGATCGTGGTCCGCCACGGGGGGCGGACCTGGGCCGAGGGCGCCGTGGATCAGGGCGCGGCCTTTTCATTCAGCCTGCCGGCGGAGCCCGCCGCCGCGGCCGCGGAGGAGAAGCCATGATCGACCGCTATATTCTGCTGGCCGAGGACAATCCCAACGACGCCGAGCTGACCATTGCGGCGCTGCGGGAGAGCCGCCTGGTCTGTCCGATCCAGGTGGTGGCCGACGGCGCGGAGGCGCTGGATTTTCTGTTCTGCCGCGGGGCCCATGCGGGCCGGAAAGGCGGGCCGCCCGCCGTGATCCTGCTGGACCTGAAGATGCCCAAGGTGAACGGGCTGGAGGTGCTGCAGGCGGTGAAGGGCGATCCCTCGCTGAGCGTGATCCCCGTGGTGATGCTGACGTCGTCGCGGGAGGAGGCCGACCTGACGCGCAGCTACGCCAGCGGAGCGAACGCCTACGTGGTCAAACCGGTTGAATTTGACGAATTTCTGCAGACGGTACGCGACCTGGGCCTGTTCTGGGGCCGGGTCAACGAACCCGCGCCCGTGCCCGGGCCGTCCGCGCCCGCCCCCCGCCGATTGCACAAGGAGACCCCCGCGACATGAGTGCTGATTCCCCCGCGAAAAAACCGTTGAAAGCCCTGATCATCGAGGACTCGGAGACCGACGCGCTGCTGCTGACGGAGCAGCTGCGGGCGGGCGGCTACGATCCGCAGACCCGGCGCGTGGACAACGCCGAAGACCTGACGGATGCCCTGCAGACCCGGACATGGGACATCATCTTTTCGGACCACAACATGCCGCAGTTCAGTTCGACGGAAGCGCTGGAGATCGTGCGATCGTCGGCGATGGACGTGCCGTTCATCATCGTGTCGGGGGCGATCGGCGAGGAGGCGGCGGTGGCGGCGATGAAGGCGGGGGCGCAGGATTACCTGATGAAGGGCAACCTGGCGCGGCTGGTGGCGGCGACGGCCCGCGAGCTGCACGATGCCCAGGAGCGCCGCGCCCGGCGCGCCGCCGAGCGCGCCCTGCTGGCGCAGGAGGAGGAATTCCGCCTCGCGCGCGAAATCCAGCAGCGGCTGTTTCCGTCGGGCCCGCCCACCCTGCCGGAGTTCGACATCGCCGGCGCGTCGCTGCCGGCGGCCGCCACGGGCGGCGACTACTTCGACTTCATTTCCACGCGGTCGGGCGAGCTGTTCGTGGTGGTGGGCGACGTGACCGGCCACGGGGTGGG
>JAHDSS010000168.1 GCA_018432565.1 Kiritimatiellia bacterium | reverse complement strand
CGTATTCCGCCATCCACCGGGAAAACTGCTCGGCATCGCTCTGCGCCTCCGGCGGCGGCACATCGGCTGGATTCTGCTTTTTCTCGTCCATGGGAACCATCCATTCTCTCGGTTCAAATCGAGCCGGCATAGTGGGGCCAGACCCTCGAAAACGCAAGACAATCGTTTCTCGGTTCACCGGGAAAATCCGGCGAATCCGCGCCGCCCGGAACAGGCGGCGCCGTTCTTGACTTTCCGGATCGGGGGCGGCCACAATGCGCGCCACCATGAAGACGCTTCCCGCCCTGTCGCCGAAACTCCCCGCCGTGCTGCCGGGACTTATCCTGGGCGCGGCTCTCGCCGGCTGGGCCGTCGTCTGCACCTTCTTCCCGGTTTATTTTCAGCGCGACGATCTGTACTGGATCCTGGACTGGTCCATGAACAACAGCTGGATCGACGCCTTCTGGATCCGGGATCCGCAGTGGGATCTCGCCGGCCGCACCGGGCCGGTCATCCGCCTGCTGTGGATGAGCCAGCAGCGGCTGTTCGGACTGAATGCCTGGGCCTACCACTTCGTTCTGGGCGCGGTGTTTCTGTTCAGCCTCTATTTCCTCTTTCGGCTGATCCGGCGGGCGCACGGCCTGCCGGCGGCGGTGCTGGCCGTGGCGATCTGGCCGATGGCGTTTCAAAACCTGATGACCACGCTGTTCTGGTTCATCGACATCTGCCATGTCGCGGAAATGCTGTTCGTCTGCGCCGGCCTGTACGTCTTTCTGCGGGGGCTGTCCCCGGGCCGCAGAGGTCTGGCGGGAGGCCTGGGGCTGATGATCCTGGCGCTGTACACCCGCGAACCTTCGCGCGTCATCCTGCCGACCGCGGGGGCGCTCCTGCTGGCCTTCAACGCGCGGGAGCTGCGGGGCTGGAGCCGGGGCAAGGCCCTGGGGATTGCGGCCGTGCCGGTGATTCTGGCCGCGATCTACGTGCTGGGATTCCACCGTTACGGCACCACCGCTCCGGACCCGGCCGCCGGGGCCGAACCCCTGCTGACCGGCATGCGGACCCGCCTGCTGTTCTACGGACGCCTGCTGACCTCGGGGAGCGCCGGCGCGGCGCTGATGCTGCCCGCCGCCTACGTCCTGTGCCGGAAACTCCTGCCGCGATGGCCGGCACTGGCGGCGGCGGCGGGGCTGGCCCTGGCGGTGGCGGCACGGCACTGGACCTATGCCGGCCTGGCGCTGCTGCTGGCCGGAGGACTGTGCCTGCCGGTCCGCTGCTGGTTTTTCATCCCCTGGACCTTCGTCCCTCTCGGGGGACTGCTGTTCATCCGGGACATCATTCCCACCTACGCCTTTGAGCTGTCCTACGGAGCGGCCGCCCTGGCCGGCATGCAGGCGGCGATCCTGCTGAAGGACCTGCAAAGCGGATGGCCGGCGAACCGGACGGTCCGGACCGTCCTGCGAATCGCGGGCGTTCTGGCGCTGGCCGGGGCGCTGGGCGCCGGCGGCTTGAAACTCCGCCAGATGACCCGGCTGCTCCGGCTGCGCAGCGACATGACCATGCTGCTGAAAGAAGCGACCCCCGAGCTGCGGCGGCTGCCGCCCGATGCCACCCTGGCCGTCATCGACTACCGCGACATGGGCATTGATTTCATCGCGGACATGATTCACTGGTCGCAGCGGGAGAAAATCCTGACGCAATCGCCGATCGTACCCGCCAAATGGGCCGGAAGCTGGCTGCGGGTGATCGGGCGGGGGGATGTCCGGGTGGCCGGCTGGGACGCCCGCCCGCCGGACGCCTTTCTCCTGCTGATGACGCGCAAGGAGCGGGCCTTCTTCCTGGAGCAGGGACTGCCGCATACCGTCGTGGCCCGGATGGAGCGCGGCAAGGCGGCGGCCTGGCTGGTTCGGCTGGGGGAACCAACCGGCCCCTCCCCCGATCCCCCGTCTCCGTCCTTCCCCCCCCTGGATCCCGCCTGAGCCCCCTCCCCCCGCTTCTCCGCCGTGCCCGACGGCGTCAGGCAAAAAAGCGGCGGACCTCGGCGCTGACCTCGGCGGCCTGTTCCGTCGTCAGATCGTAATACATGGGCAGGCGCAGCAGGCAGTCGGCAAACCGGTCCGCATGGGGCAGTTCCCGTCCGTCGTGAAGAGGCGCATAAAAGGGGCTGCGGTGGAGCGGCAGGTAGTGGAACACCGACAGGATGTCCCGGCGCTTGAGATGGGCGATCAGGGCGGTCCGTTCGTCCAGCGAACGGCACACGACATAGAACATGTGGGCGTTGTTGCTGGCCCCCGGGGGAATCACGGGCAGAAGCAGCCGGCCCTCAGCGGCAAGGCCGGCCAGTTCGGCCGCATAGGTGTTCCACAGGCTTTTGCGCCGGGCCTGGATCGCATCCAGATGCTCCAGCTGGGCAAAAAGAAACGCCGCGATGATTTCCGACGGAAGAAACGAAGAACCCGTGTCCACCCAGCCGTACTTGTTCACCTCGCCCCGGAAAAATTCGGCCCGGTTGGTTCCCTTCTCCCAGATGATTTCCGACCGCCGGACAAACCGCTCGTCGTTGATCAGCAGGGCGCCCCCTTCGCCGGAAATGATGTTCTTGGTTTCATGGAAAGAGAAACACCCGAGGTGGCCGATGCCGCCCAGGGGGCGGCCCTTGTAGGTGGCGTCAATGGCCTGGGCGGCGTCTTCCACCACCAGCAACCCGTGCCGCTGCGCCAACTCCATGGCCCGGTCCATGTCGCAGGCCATCCCCGCGTAATGCACGACCACCAGGGCCCGGGTGCGCGGCGTGATCAATTCCTCCACCCGGCCCAGATCCAGATTGGGATGGTCGGGAAGGCTGTCCGCAAACACGATCCGGGCCCCCTGCCGGACAAAGGCCAGGGCCGTGGACACAAACGTGAACGACGGCATGATCACCTCGTCGCCGGGACCGATCCCGGACAGCATGGCGACCATTTCCAAGGCATCCGTGCAGCTGGTGGTCAGCAGCGTCTTGCGGAAGCCGAAGCGCCCCTCCAGCCACCGCTGGCATTTCTGGGTGAACGCCCCGTTGCCGGAAATCTTGCCCGAGGCCACCGCCTGCCGGATGTACTCGGTCTCCCGGCCGGTCAGGAACGGCTGATTGAACGGAATACCCATGTCACGAGTCCTATAGAGCCGGCGACCCGCCGAATACAAGCGGATTCTGCCGCGGCCCGGGACCGTTGCCCCTTGACAACCCGGCCCGATTCGATACCGTCCATATCCGTTCGGCCGACATGTCCCCGGCAGAATGCTGCCGCGGCCGGAACGCCATTCCAACCCGGATCAACCCAACCGAATGCCCGTTCATCTCTCCATCGTCAGCCCGGTGTACCGCGCGGAAGACTGCCTGGACGAATTGTACCGTCGTCTCGCGGCCGCGGCGGAAGCCCTCACGCCCGATTTCGAGCTGGTGCTGGTGGAGGACGGGGGGGGCGACCGGTCGTGGGAGATTCTCGATCGGATCGCGGCCCGGGATCCGCGGGTCAAGGCCATCCGGCTCAGCCGCAATTTCGGCCAGCATTACGCCATCACCGCCGGGCTGGATCACGCGGACGGCGACTGGGTCGTGGTCATGGACTGCGATCTCCAGGATCCGCCCGAAGCGATCGGCGCGCTCTATGCGCGGGCGCAGGAAGGATTCGACGTGGTGTTCGCCCGGCGCATCCACCGCGTGGATCCCTGGTACAAGACCCTGCCGGGCGACCTGTTCGGGGCGTTGATGCACTGGCTGACGGGAACCAAAGGCGACCGGGCCGTTGCCAACTTCTCCATCAGTTCCCGGCGGGCCGTTGCGGCGTTCCGCGAATACCGGGAACGCGACCGGGCCTTCGCCACCATCCTGCGCGAAGCGGGCTTTTCGCGCGCCTGCGTGGATGTGGCCCACGCGCCCCGGTTCGCGGGAACGACTTCGTACACCTGGCGCAAACTGATGGCCACCGCGCTGCAGATCATGGTGAGCTCCTCCCTGCGCCCCCTGCACATGTCCATCCGCTTCGGAGCCGTGGTGGCCGGCGCCAGCCTGCTGTACGCGGCCGGGATCCTGATCCGCTACCTCACGGTCCGCATCGGCGTGCCCGGCTGGACCACCCTCGCCGTCATGATCAGCTTTTTCTTCGGGCTGCTGTTCATGCAGCTGGGCATCATCGGCCTGTACCTGGGCAAGACGTTCGAGGAATCCAAGCGGCGGCCGCTGTACCACATCGCCGAAATTCGGAACGGCCGGGAACCGTCATGAGGCGGAACGGGACAGCTCGCCGATAGGCGCAACGGGCCACCGGAGACCGCACGGGTGAACGAATCGGCCATGACCCCCGCCGGCATTCCCGACCGGCTGGTGCGCGACGACGCCGGCATCTGGACCGCCCCGTCCCGGCCCGCCCTCTCCTACCCCGACGACGGCCACGCGGAATGCTTTCTGCTGGAAGACCGGTCCTTCTGGTTCGCCCACCGCAACCGCTGCATTCTGGCGGCGGTTCGCCGGCATGCGCCCGCCGGCCCGATCCTGGACATCGGCGGGGGCAACGGCTGCGTGACGCGCGCGCTGATCGACGCCGGATTCCCCGCCGTCCTGCTGGAGCCCGGACCGACCGGCGCCTTCAACGCCAAAACCCACCGGCGCATTCCCGACGTGATTTGCGCCGCGCTGGGCGACGCCGGATTTCCGGCGGGATCCATCGCCGCGGCCGGGCTGTTCGACGTGCTGGAGCACATCGAAGACGACCGCGGATTCCTGGAGGAAATCCACGGCACGTTGAAACCCGGAGGCCTGCTGTACATAACGGTACCGGCCTTCGGGGCCCTGTGGTCCGCCAGCGACCGCCGGGCGGGGCATTTCCGGCGGTATTCCCCCCGGCAACTGGCCGAGCGGCTGTCGGAACGGTATGAACTCGTCTTTTCCACCCTGTTCTTCGGGGTGCTGGCGCCGCCCATCTGGGCCCTGCGGGCGCTGCCCTGGCGGCTCGGCTTTCGCCGCGACGACTCCCTGCCGGCCGCCCGGCGGGAACACGGGCTGGACGGCGGCTTCCGGGTCCGCTGCCTGAACCGCCTGCTCCGGCGGGAGGCGCGGCGGATTGAAACGGGCCGGCCCGTGCGATGGGGCGCCAGCTGCCTGTGCGTCGCCCGCAAGCCGTCCACGTAGCCGCCTCGCCCGTTTCTTGCGCATTCCCCGCCGCCCGCATCGTCTTCTTCCATTCGCAAAGCGAAATCGAGTTCTATCGCTGGCTCTTCCCGGCCGCCGCGGAGAAATTCCTGCCGTTGCGTTTCACGATCGAGCCGCTGGCGCCACCCGAAGCGCCCGCCTAACCGCCCTATTTGTTTTCCGCCTGCACCTCCTGCCGGCACTATGCCACCTTGCTGGAGGCCGCGCGGCTTCTTTCGCCCGGGACCCCGCCCCTCCACATCGCCTGTAAAGCTGCCGACATCCAGGGGATCGCCATCCCCCCCAAAAAAAACGTCCAACTCCGGCACAACCTGTGGGGACCGCCCTACCGGAAACACCTGGCTGGGTCCGCTTTGGTCGTTGTGCCTCTGGCCCTCCTGCCCGTCTCGGCGGGGCAACTGGTCTTTCTACAGGCCATGTCCGCCGGACGCCCGATCATCGCCACCCGCACTCCCACCTCTTGTGAATTCCTAGATGACACCTGCGCGTGGCTAGTGCCGCCGGGCGATCCGCCCGCGCTGGTGCGGCCATCACGGAGAGGCGTGGGCGCACCCGGCACTTGCCCGGCAGAAGTCCGCCGCCGCGCGGAAACGATTCATAGCCCGGCACTCTCCCGACGCCATCGCCGCCGTTCTCCCCGGCTGATGCGGAGATCGGCCGGTCGTTAAGCCCCGCCGAACGGGGCGAGGTGATCTATCGCGCAGGGGGCATCAGCCAACCGCCGGCTTCCAGCCAATCGATCAGGGCCGGATTGAACATCTGAACCCCCGGTTGCGCCAGATGGTTGGCATCCAGAAAGTCGCGCTGGCCATCCAATTGAATCATCCCGTTGAAATTGACATGCGGGGCCAGCCCGGCCACCCGGCGATCAAACTCATCGTTGTTGAGATAGGCGGCGCGGAACGAGGGGGTGACCGGCGTCTGCACCAGCACGGTCGGAATGCCCTGCGCCCGCAGAAATTCAATGCCGTTCCGGAGCGCCGTGAAATGCTCCTCGCGGAAAGCCCATGTGCGGGACCCCTCGCGTATCTCCCTATCTGCGCGCTGGCGGCCCTTTCGGCTCTCCACATAACCGCCGGACACATACACATCCCCTTCCTTTTCCACCGCCTCCACCACCCGCGCATCGCGTCGGGTCCACCGCCGATAGAGGGAAAAAAGATAGTTGTGGTACACCGCGATGTGCCGATGGTGCCGGACCAAGTCGCGAGTGAATTCATCATGCTCGCCGTTGGCGATCAGGTCGAGCGTAGCCTCCACGCCATCGATGGTGAAGGTAGCGGGGAACACTTCCCAGACCACGAGACGCGGACGAATCTGCTGGACATGCCGTTGCAATAAAATCAGCGAATGCATGGGGGTTTGTGCGCTGGAGCCCAGGTTGAACAAGGTATATCCGCGCTGCGCAAAGATCCGGGGATCGAACCCCCGATAGGCGTGCGAAGAGCCGATCACCAGGACATCCACAGGCCCGGCCGTCCGGGCCTCTTGGAGGCGCGACAGCAGATGCCCGTGCCCGCCCCGGCGATAGTACAGGTTCCGCTGCAATCCCCGGGGAGCCCACTCCCCCCACGCCACCAAGAACACGAGATACAGCGCTGCACAACCGGGGGCAAAGCACAATAGGTTGGAGAGGAATCGTTTCATGGCGCTCAGAATTGGAAGTAGATGAACGGACTTTCCTCGGTATTGGCAAACATGCCGATCAGAAAAACCAGAAAGGCATAGCCGGCCCATCGGATCCACCGGGGGAGCCGCTCTCCCCAGCGGGCCAACGCGAATTCCTCGCGCCGGCCGGCCCATTCGGCCACCACAAAGGCCGCCACCAGCGCCAGCACGCCCAGCGCGCGCTCCCGGTGGGCGAATTCCGGCATGGCCAGTAATGACCGGGAGCATAGGCCCTGGATATACGCCCAAGCATGGCCCAGCGACTGCGCCCGGAAGAAAATCCAAGCAAACGCCACCAAGACGAAGGTGGAGAGCATTTGCACCGCCTCCGTGCCGGAAGGCAATCGCCGGTGTTCGGCCACCACGCGCACATGCTGCCGGTTGCGCTCGGCCAGCATCAGCGGCAGGAAAAACAGAGCATGCAAACCGCCCCAGGCCAGGAAGGTCCAGTTCGCGCCGTGCCAGAACCCGCTGACAAGAAAGATGATGAAGATGTTGCGGATGCGTCCGGCCAAGTTCAACCGGCTACCGCCCAACGGGATGTACAGGTAGTCGCGGAACCATGTGGAGAGGGAGATGTGCCAGCGGCGCCAGAACTCGCCGATGTCCCGCGAGAAATACGGATAGGCGAAGTTTTTCATCAGGTCGAAGCCCAGCAACCGGGAACAGCCGATGGCGATGTCCGAATAGCCGGAAAAATCCCCGTAGATTTGGAAGGAGAAAAACAAGACGCCCAGCGCCAGCGCACTGCCGTTGTGGACGGAGGGCTGGGCAAACATCTGGTTGGCGAAATAGGCGCAGTTGTCGGCAATCACCATTTTCTTGACCAAGCCCCACAGGATCTGGCGCAGGCCCGCCACGGCGCGGGAATAGTCGAAGGTCCGCAGTGCCTGAAACTGGGCGAGCAGGTTAGACGCGCGTTCGATCGGTCCCGCTACCAGCTGGGGGAAAAAGGCTACGAACGCCGCGAAGGCGACCGGGTCGCGGGTGGCGCGCAGCCGTCCCCGATAGACATCGATCGTGTAGCTCAGGGTTTGAAAGGTATAGAAACTGATGCCGACCGGAAGAATCACCTGCAAGCTGCCGGAATGGGAGGAAATGCCCAGGGAGGACAGTAGCGCCACGAAGTTGTCCACGAAAAAGTGGTAATATTTGAAGATCCCCAGCAGGCCAAGGTTGGCGGCCAAGCTGGCCCCCATCAACGCCTTGCGGATGGCCGGCCGCCGGTGCCGGGCCAGCGCCAAGCCAATGCCGTAGTCCACCAGCGTGCTGAACAGGATCAGCGAAAGAAATCGCCAATCCCAGCGGCTGTAGAAGAAATAGCTGACGGCGACCAGAAAGAGGTTCTGGACTTTCAGGCTGTTTTGAAAGACGAACCAGTAGGCGAGAAACACCGCCGGCAAGAACAGGGCAAACTCTATGGAATTGAAGAGCATCGAACTGGATGAAGCAGGATCGCTGCCGCACGGGCGGCCAAGTTTCCGATCATGGCGGGCAGAATGCCACACCCGCGCAACGAACACAAGAACGAAGCCCGGTCCTCCGGGAGTTAACACGGCCGGCCCACCATGCACCCCGCCAATAGCCTTGCCAATCCCGCCATTGGCTTGCGAAACGGCAGTCGCTCCTCTACAGTGAAGCGCAATATGGAACGGCTTTGTTTAACCCTGATCCCGGCAACCTACCCGCCAACGGCACCCCGGGCGGCCCGCCGTTTCATGAAGATCCTTCTGGTCAATAAATTCCTCTACCCCAAAGGCGGCGACGCCATCAGCACCCTGTCCACCGGCAAGCTGCTGGCGGACCGGGGCCATCACGTGGTGTTCTGGGGCATGAAGCATCCGCAGAATCCCCCCTATCCCCACGAGGACCTGTTCGTGGACCATGTGGACCTCGCGGGGGGGGGCGGCGGGCGGGAGCGGCTGCGAGCCGCGGCCAACATTCTGTATTCCTTTGAAGCCCGGCGCAAAATCCGCCGGCTGATCGAGCGCGAGCGGCCGGACATAGCCCATCTGAACAACTACGCCCACCAGATTTCCCCCTCGATCCTCGATGCGCTGTGGGAGGCCCGGATTCCCACGGTCATGACCACGCGCGACTACAAGCTGGTCTGCCCGGTCTATTCGCTGCTGCGCCACGGAGTCCCGTGCGACCGGTGCGCCGGCGGCCGCTACTATCACTGCCTGCAGTACAAGTGCACCCGGAACTCCCGCGCACAGAGCCTGGTGAACACGCTGGAGATGTACCTGCATCACCGGGTGCTGCATATCTATGACAAGCTGGATCTGGTCATCGCCACCAGCCAGTTCATTGCCGACAAACACAAGGCCATGGGCCTTCGCAACGAGATTGTCCGCCTGCCGAATTTCATCGATGTCAACGAGTGGCAGTCCGACGGATCGCCCTCCGACGGGTCGATCATCTACCTGGGGCGACTCACCCCGGAAAAGGGGGTGGGCACGCTGCTCCAGGCGGTCCGGGGGCTGGATGTCCCGCTGAAAATCCTCGGCGACGGCCCCATGAAGTCCGAGCTGGAACAGACGGCCGCCCGCGACGGCCTCCGGAACGTCTCGTTTCTCGGCCATCGCAACGGCGCGGACCTGCGCCGGGAAATCTCGCGTTCGCGGGCCACCATCGTGCCGTCGGAATGCATCGAAGCTTTCGGACGCATCATCATAGAAAGCTTCGCCCTGGGCGTGCCGGTCATCGGTTCGCGGATCGGGGGCATCCCGGAACTGGTGGTGGACGGCGAAACCGGCTACACGTTCGAGCCGGGCAACGCCGGAGATCTGCGAACCAAACTCGAGAAGCTGCTGGGAGATGACGAACAGCGCGCCCGCTTCGGCCGCAACGCCCGCGCCCGCGTCGAGCGGGAAATGAACCGCGACACCCACTACGAACAGCTGATGAAGATATATGAACGGGCCGCCGCCAAACGGCGGAACCGCTGATTCCGACGTCCGGCCGGGATCGCCCTACAGCCGGCTGCCGGCCGGGTCCGGCCGAATCCCCCAGCCCGCGGCCAGGCCGCGGATGACCGCCCACCCGGCGGCGCGCCGCGACGGCAGCAGGACCAGCCCGGCGGCGCGCGGAAGACACCGGCCGCAGACGTGCCACGCCAGCGCGAAGCCCCGGCGCACACTCCAGGGCGCCGTGTGCAGGCGAACCAGAATGAACCGGTTCCGCGCCAGCAGAAACTCCACCCGGGGAGAGGATTTCGGCGCTTCGTTCCCCTCCCCTTTCCGGGACGCGCCGAACATCCGGTGCGCCAGCAGCGCCCGCGGCTCGTAGCCCAGCCGGAAGCCCCCCTCCCGCGCCCGCAGGCTCCAGTCCACGTCTTCCGAATACGCGAAAAACGCCCGGTGAAACAGGCCGATCCGCCGCAGCACCTCCGCGCGGACCAGCATGCAGCAGCCGGTCAGCACGTCCGTGTCGCCCGGCCGGTCGAACTGTCCGGCGTCCTCCTCTTTCAGCCCCCGGAACACCGTGCGAAACGTCCAGGGATGGAACAGGCCTCCCGCGTACCCCAGCCGGCGGCCTTCCTCCATGAAGCGAACCTTGGCGCTGACGGCCCCGAGCCCGGGGTCCGTCTCCAGCGCCCGAACCAGCCACCCGAGACAGTCCGGGCGGACTTCGGTGTCGTTGTTGAGGATCCACACGTAGTCCATGCCGGCGTCCAGCAGACGTTTCGCCGCGCGGTTGTTGCCCTCCGAAAACCCGAGATTGGCGCCCCCCAGAACCAGGTCAATTTCCGGAAATTCCGCCTTCAGGCGTTCCGCCGAACCGTCTTCGGACCCGTTGTCAAAAACCAGAACGCGGGCCGGCCGGAATTCCGACCGGCGCAGCGAGTCCAGGCAGCGGGCCGTATCCTGGTAGCCGTTCCAGTTGAGAAGCGCCACGCCGACCTTGGAAACGGGCGCCATCATGCGGAGCCTTCCCGTCCCGCTTCCGGACCTGCGGGAAGCCACCGGCGATAAATCT
>JAHDSS010000129.1 GCA_018432565.1 Kiritimatiellia bacterium | reverse complement strand
GCGGCCGAGCGCACGAAGGACAGCGCGACATAGTCCACGCCCTGCTCCAGGCCAAAGGCCAGGTCTTCGCGGTCTTTGCGGGTCAGAATGGGTGCGCGGATGCTTCGCGAAGGCAGGTTGATGCCCTTGTGGCTGCTGAGTTGGCCCCCGAGAATCACCCGGCAGCGGATGTCCGGGCCGGTCACGTTCTCCACCCGCAGTTCCAGCGCGCCGTCGGCCAGCAGCAGCGTGTCGCCCGCCCGCACGTCTTCCGGCAGCGCCGGATAGGTCAGGCTGACCTCCCGTTCGTCGCCCGGCACGTCGCGCGCCGTCAGCGTGAAGGCATCGCCCGTTTTCAGTTCCACCGGTCCGCCGGCAAACGCACCCGTGCGGATTTTCGGTCCGGACAAGTCCTGCAGAATGGCAATCGGCAGGCCTTTTGCCGCCGCGAGTTCCCGGATCAGGGCGATTTTTTGCGCATGGTCGTCGAGCGTGCCGTGCGAAAAATTCAACCGGACGACATTCATGCCCGCGTCCATCAGCCGGCCCAGCGTCTCGCGGCTGCCGGAGGCCGGCCCGATGGTGCATACAATTTTCGTGTTTCTCATGTCCTGGCTCCCGCCGGCCGTTGCCGGCTATTGTGACTCCAGCGTTTCCTCCAGCCATTCCATCCAGCCGGCGAGGTTCCGGAAATCGGCCGCCGCCCGGCCTGCGCCCGCCGCCAGCAGCTCCGGCGCGGCGTAATGTCCCGAGGCCACGCCTAGCACCGGAACGCCCAGCGCCCGGCCCGCCGCCACGTCATAGGGCGTGTCGCCGATCAGGCAGATGCGATCGGTCCGCACCCCCGCCTGCCGCGCCGCCGCCACCGCCGAACGGGCGATCATCGACCGCTCGGCATGCACATCCCCGAACCCACCGAATCCGAAATAGCCGTCCAGCCCGATGCTGCCCAGCTTGAGATAGGCGCAGGCGCGGATGTTGCCCGTCACCAGCCCCAGCGCCGCTCCGGCTTCCGCCAGCCGCGCCACAAAGGCCCCCGCCCCCGGAATTTCCCGCACCGCCGCCTCCGCCAGCAGTGCGCGCAGCTCTTCCGCCACCAACGCAAAGATCCGCTGCGCGTGCACCTCGTCGAAGCGCCGCCCGCGCCGTTCCATCACCTGGGCCAGCACCTTGCGGTCGGTGTTGCCCGCAAACGACACATAGGCCAGATCGTCTTCCTCCTCCGTTGCCCGCGCCAGCCCGCGGCGGAACGCTTCGCATCCCAGCCCGCCCGTGTCCAGCAGCGTGCCGTCAATGTCGAACAACACCATCCATGACGCATCCCGGTTCATCTTGTGCGCCTCATCCTACCCCATCTCCGCCGCTTTTCACCCTTTTTGTCCGCCGCCAAACCGCGGGTTGCCCCGGACGCCCCGCCATGATAGGTTCCTGGTCTTGAAGAGCCTTCTGTAACCAAGATACGGATTTCAGCCAACATGGACCCGACCCAGCCCAACAAACCCCAGGATCCCTCGGGCAAGCGCCGCCCCCCCCCCATGCCCATGCGCGCCATGATGGCCTGGTTCCTTCTGCTGGCGCTGTTCATCACCGTGTTCCAGCTGGTCACCCAGCGCGCCGCCAAGTCCGCCGGCATTCCCTACAACCCCGATTTCATGGTGCTCCTCGAAGAAGGCCGCATCAACCAGGCCGAAGTCGTCATGGAGGCCTCCGGCCAGCAGTACATCCGCGGCGAACTGAAGGACATCGACCCCGCCACCGGCGATCCCCGGACCTTCCGCGTCGAAGCTCCGGTCACTGAAAACCTCGTCGAACGTCTCACCGAGGCCAAGGTTCCCTTTGAATTCAAGAACCCCAACCCCTGGCTGTGGCAGTTCCTCTCCGCCACGGTCCCCTTCCTGCTCGTCATCGGTCTGGTCTATTTCCTCTTCTACCGCAACATGGCCCGCGGCGCCGGCGGCGCCTTCAACTTCGGCAAGTCCCGCGCCCGCCTCATGAACCGCGACAACAACAAAATCACCTTCAAGGATGTCGCCGGCGTGGACGAGGCCCACGAAGAAGTCCAGGAGATCATCGACTTCCTGCGCGATCCCAAGAAATTCCAGCGCCTCGGCGGTCGCATTCCCAAAGGCGTCCTGCTGGTCGGGCAGCCCGGCACCGGCAAAACCCTCCTCGCCCGCGCCATCGCCGGCGAGGCCCAGGTCCCCTTCTTCAGCATTTCCGGTTCCGACTTCGTCGAAATGTTCGTCGGCGTCGGCGCCTCCCGCGTCCGCGACATGTTCGAGCAGGGCAAGAAAAGCGCCCCCTGCATCATCTTCATTGACGAAATCGACGCCGTCGGCCGGTCGCGCTTCTCCGGCATCGGCGGCGGTCACGACGAACGCGAACAGACCCTCAACGCCCTGCTGGTCGAAATGGACGGCTTCGACACCCAGGAAGGCATCATCATCATCGCCGCCACCAACCGCCCCGACGTGCTCGACCCCGCCCTGCTGCGGCCCGGACGCTTCGATCGCCAGATTGTCGTGGACCTGCCCAACCTCGAAGGCCGCGAAGCCATCCTCAAGATCCATGCCCGCAAGGTCAAGCTCGACGCCTCCGTGGAACTGCGCAACATCGCCCGCGGCACCCCCGGCTTCTCCGGCGCCGATCTCGCCAACCTTATGAACGAAGCCGCCCTGCTTGCCGCCCGCCGCGGCGCCGAAACCATCACCGAAAAGGATCTCGAAGAAGCGCGCGACAAGGTCCGCTGGGGCCGTGAACGCCGCTCGCGCGTCCTGGACGACAAGGAAAAGCGCCTGACCGCCTGCCACGAGGCCGGCCATGCCATCGTCCTCGCCCTCACCCCCGAAACCGAACCCCTCCACAAGGTCACCATCATCCCCCGCGGACGCGCCCTCGGCGCCACCTTCCAGCTTCCTGAAAAAGACCGCTATACCGAAGGCCGAAAGCGCCTTCTCGGCATGATCACCGGCGCCATGGGCGGACGCGTCGCCGAACAGATCTGCTTCGGCGAAATCACCACCGGCGCCGCCTCCGACATCAAGCAGGCCACCCACCTCGCCCGCATGATGGTCACCGAATGGGGCATGAGCGAGGTCCTGGGCTTCCAGCACTTCGGCACCCGCGAAGAGCTTCTCTTCCTGGGCCGCGAAGTGAATCGATCCAACGACATGTCCGAGGATACCGCGCGAAAGATCGATGCCGAGGTCAAGCGCATCCTCGACGAATGCTACCAGCAGGCCCTCGACCTTCTCACCGCCAACCGCGACAAGCTCGATCAGCTGACCAACCTCCTGATCGAACGCGAAACCCTCGACGGACGCGACGTGGACGACATTCTCAAGCACGGCCGTCTCCGCACCGCCGCCGAACGCAATGCCGAGGAAACCAACCGGGAGGACGCTCCCGCCGACGCCCCCCCCGCCTCGTAACCCGCCGCCCGCGGATTTTCCACGCCATGGAAAAAAACCATCCGGATTTTCCACGCCATGGAAAAAAATGGCCGGAATTTTCCACAGTGTGGAAAAAAGTTTTCCACACTGTGGAAAACCCCGGCCCCGTGCCCGCAGGTTGCCCAGACCCCCACGGCCTTGCGCCGTGGGTGAATCAGGCCGGCATTCCACCGACGCCCTCTGCCTGTCCCGCCCCCCGCGCGCCTGTCCTCATGGGCATTCTCAATCTCACGCCCGATTCGTTTTCCGACGGCGGACAATTCCTCGATCCCTCCGCCGCCCTCGACCAGGCCCTGAAGTTGGAAGCCGGCGGCGCGCATATCCTCGATGTCGGCGCCGAATCCACCCGCCCCGGCCATGACTCCGTCTCCGCCGGGGAGGAACTCCGCCGCCTCCTGCCCGTACTCGACCGCCTGGCCGGGCGGTTGAAGATTCCGGTTTCGATCGATACCAGCAAGGCGGCCGTCGCCCGCGCGGCCTTCGATCACGGGGCCGTCATGCTCAACGATGTCGCCGCCCTCTCTCGCCCCGGCATGGCCGAGTTCGCCCGCGCCGGCGAGTTCCCGATCGTGCTGATGCATGGCGTCGCCCATCAACTGGCCGAAGACGACGCCCGGCCTTCGGAAACCATTGCCGCCTGGCTGGCCGCCCGCGTTCGGGAACTGGACCTCGATCCGGCGCGCCTCATTCTCGATCCCGGCATCGGCTTCGGCACCACCCGCCCGCAGGACGCCGCCATTCTCGACCACCTGTCTCCCTTGGTCTCCCTGGGGTTTCCCGTTCTCGTCGGATTGTCCCGCAAGCGCATTGTCCGCACCCTGCATCCGGATGCCGACCCCGACGAAGCCAGCGCCCGCATGGCCCTGCAGGCCTGGCAGAACGGCGCTGCCATCCTGCGCCTGCATGACGTCCGCCTGAACCAATTGTTGCAACAAGTGAATTCACTTGTTGCAACAATTGATTTTCCCGGTCCGGTGCAATCCCCAAACCACCGATCCCCATTGGACCATCCATGAGCTTGTATCCCGTCACGCCCGACAAGGAAGCCCGCCTGCTTCGGCAGATGCGGAAACTGGGCGTGGCCGAATCCGATCTCGAGGAGAAATTCATCCGCGGCGGCGGGCCGGGCGGACAGAAAATCAACAAGACCTCCTCCACCGTTTGTCTGCGGCACAAGCCCACCGGGATCGAAGTGAGGTGCGCGCACGAGCGGTCGCAGTCCATGAACCGCTTTCTGGCCCGGCGCGAGCTGTGCGACCGGATCGCCGAAAAAGTCCTCGGCGAAAAAACAAAGAAGCAGCAGGCGCGCGAGAAAATCCGCCGCCAGAAACGCCGCCGGTCCCGCCGCCAAACGGCCTTGATGGTGGATGCCAAGAAAAAGCACGGGGCGAAAAAAGCGCTGCGGCGCCAGCCGGCGCATGAGGACTGATCCGCGGATTCCGGTCGTAAAGGCGGCCTGAAATCCGGTTGCAACGGGGGCCGGCCGGGCGGAATTCCGCGCCGGAAGGTTCTTATCCCTGCCGGGTGATGTCCGCCCCCAGCGCGCGCAGGCGCGGGGCGATCCGCTCGTAGCCGCGATCGATCATTTCGGCCTGCTCGATGGTGGTGCGGCCTTTGGCGCAGAGCGCGGCGATCACCAGCGCCATCCCGGCGCGGATGTCGGGGCTGGTGATGTGCTGGGCGCGCAGGCGGGCCGGGCCGCTGACCAGGACGCGGTGCGGATCGCATTGCACCAGGGTGGCGCCCATTTCCAGCAGCCGGTCCACGAAATACAGGCGGCTTTCGAACAGTTTTTCGAAAAAGAGGAGGCTGCCGCGGGTCTGGGTGGCCAGCACCAGCGCCACGCTGAGCAGATCCGACGGAATGGCCGGCCAGATGCCGTCTTCCATCTTCGGGATGGTGCCGCCGAGATCCTGGCGAATGCAGAGGTCTTGCCGCGCGGGCAGATGCAGACGCCCCTGTTCCACCGTCCACGCAACGCCCAGCCGGCAAAAGGCCCGTTGCATGACCCGAAGCGTGGTCGGATCCGGCAGATCCGTCACAGTCAAGGCACCGCCGGTGGCGGCGGCGGCGGCCAGGAAGCTGCCGATCTCGATGTAGTCGGGCCCGACCCGGTGCCGCGCGCCGCCGAGACGCTTCACGCCTTCGATTTCGATGCGGTTGGTGCCGAGCCCCGAGATCCGGGCGCCCATTTTCCGCAGCAGCGCCCCGAGATCCTGGACATGCGGTTCGCACGCCGCGTTCAGAATGACGGTACGCCCCGGAGCCAGGGTGGCGGCCATCAGGATGTTCTCGGTGGCGGTCACGCTGGCCTCGTCCAGCAGGAGTTCCGCTCCGCGGAAGGCGCGGGTGCGCCGCAGGCGGAAGGCCCCGTTGTGCCGGGCCATGGCGATGCCCAGACCGGCCAGGCCTTCGAAATGGGTGTCGAGCCGCCGGCGGCCGATGACATCGCCTCCGGGCGGATGGAGGATGGCGGAGCCATGGCGGGCCGGCAGCGGGCCGGCCAGCAGGATGGAGCCGCGGACCCGTCCGCACAGAGCGGGATCCAGAGCGACGGTGTTCAGGCCCCCGGCGCAGAGGGTGACGGAATGGCCGCGCTGACGAACGTCCACGCCCAGCCGGGTCAGCAGCCGCAGCATGTGTTCGACATCGAGAATCCGGGGCACGTTCTCGAGCGTGACGGGTTCGTCGGTCAGGACGCAGGCGGCCAGCATGGGCAGCACGGCGTTTTTGTTGCCGAGCGGCGTAAAGGTTCCGCGGATCCGGCGCCCCCCCTGGATGATCAGCCGCGCCATGACCGCTCCCCTACTCCACCGTGACGCTCTTGGCCAGGTTCCGCGGCTTGTCGATGTCCGCGCCGCGCAGCTTGGCGTTGTGATAGGCGAACAGCTGCAGGGCGACGACGTTGATCATCGGCGAGAGCTCTTCGATGGTTTCGGGCACGGGGATCAGGTCCTGGGCGACGTCCCGGAGGGCGGTGTCGTTCTCGGCGACCACGGCGATGATGCGGCCCTTGCGCGCTTCGACTTCCTTGAGATTCGAGAGCATCTTGTCGTGGACTTCGTCGGCGGTGGGGGTGCAGAGACAGACCACGGGCAGAAATTCGTTGATGAGGGCGATGGGCCCGTGCTTCATTTCGCCCGCCGCGTAGCCTTCGGCGTGCTGGTAGGAAATCTCCTTGTTCTTCAGCGCGCCTTCGAGGGCGATGGGATAGTTGAACCGGCGGCCGAGATACAGCGCGTTGTAGCATTCGTAATACTTCTGCGAGACGGAGCGGATGTCGTCCTGCCGTTCCAGCACGCGGTGGATGCCGTTGGGAATGCGGGCGAGTTCGGCGGTCAGATCGCGTTCGCGTCCGGCATCCAGGGTCCCGCGCAGGCGTCCGAGCCGGAGGGCCAGGAGCACGAAGGCCATGAGCTGGGCGGTGAACGCCTTGGTGGAGGCCACGCCGATTTCCGGTCCGGCCTGGGTCAGCAGGGCGGCGTCGCTTTCGCGCAGCAGGGTGCTGCCGGCGACGTTGCAGATGCTGAGGACCCGGCAGCCCATCTCGCGCGCCAGCCGGACGGAGGCCAGGGTGTCGGCGGTCTCGCCCGACTGCGAGACAGCGATGACGAGGGTGCGTTCCGGCAGGCGGGGCTGGCGGTAGCGGAATTCGCTGCCGAGATCGGTTTCGCAGGGGATTCCGGTCCATCGCTCCAGCAGGAGGCGTCCGTACAGGCCGGCATAGTGGGCGGTTCCGCAGCTCAGGATCAGGATGCGCTGCAGGCCGGCGGCTTCGGCCTCCAGCAGGGCGGTGGCGGATCCGAGGTCCACCGCGCCCGACTTGTCCACGTGCGTTTCGAGCAGGGCGCGCAGCACGCGGGGCTGTTCGTGGATTTCCTTGAGCATGAAGGTTTCGAAGCCGGCGCGTTCGGCGGCTTCGGCCCGCAGGGTGACGGTTTTCACTTCGGGCGCGACGGGGGTGCCGTCCAGGGTGGTCAGCGTCACGCCGGAGGGCCGCAGTTCGGCCACTTCGCCGTCATTCAGGT
>JAHDSS010000269.1 GCA_018432565.1 Kiritimatiellia bacterium | reverse complement strand
TTCGCCCGCATGAAATTCCGGGGACGCGAACCGCTGCTCTCCAGCCTGCTCATCCTGCAGATGTTCCCGATGGTTCTCGCCATCATCGCCATCTACTCCATCCTCGAAACCCTCGGCCGCTGGGTGCCCGCCCTCGGGCTCGACAGCCATCCCGGCCTGATCCTCGCCTATCTCGGCGGCATCGCCACCCACATCTGGATCATCAAGGGCTACTTCGATTCCCTTCCCATTTCCCTCGAAGAATCCGCCGCCATTGACGGCGCCACGCCCTGGCAGACCTTCCGCCTGATCATGCTGCCCGCCTCCCTGCCCATCTTCGCAGTGGTCTTCATCCTCGCCTTCATCGGCCTGCTCGGCGAATACCCCCTCGCCAGCGTCGTCCTCCAGCGCACCGATCAGTGGACCCTCGCCGTCGGCGCCAACAGCTTCCTCTACGAACAAAATTATCTCTGGGGCGATTTCGCCGCCACCGCCGTCCTCTCCGGGCTTCCCATCACCCTCCTCTTTCTCGCCTGCCAGCGCTTCCTGATTTCCGGCCTCACCGCGGGCGGAGTCAAGGAATGAGCAACTTGTTCGACCTGCTTCTCTCCTGGCTGGCCGCCGGCGGCGTCTTTCTCGGCTGGACCGCCTGCATCCTGCTCTGCCTCGGCGGCCTTCTGCTTGCCGTGTTCTCCATCTCCGGCACCTGGCTCGTGCTCGCCGCCGCCGCGCTCGCCGCGGTCCTGACCGGCCCCGCCCAGTTCCCCGGCTGGCCCGTTATAATCGGCATGGCCGCTGTCTGCGCTGCCGTGGACATCATCGAATGGTTCGCCGCCTCCTGGGGCGTCCGCCGCCGCGGCGGCTCCCGCGCCGCCGGCTGGCTGGCCCTGCTGGGCACCATCGCCGGCGCCATTCTCGGCGGCATGGTCGTGCCCATTCTGGGAAGCCTCGTCGGCATGATGATCGGCAGCTTCGCCCTCGTTTATTGGTCCGAAAACCGCCGTCTCCGTCACACCGCCCATGCGGCCCACATCGCCACCGGCGCCGTCCTCGCCGCCATGTCCGTCCTGATCCTCAAAGTCCTCGCCACCTCCGCCCTGACGCTGTGGCTTACAGCCGGACTGCTGCTGTAG
>JAHDSS010000261.1 GCA_018432565.1 Kiritimatiellia bacterium | reverse complement strand
AGGGCGAACCCTCCGGGGGAGCCGGGATCGGACAGCCAAACAGCCGACCACGGATACACACAGCGCGGCGGAGCCGCAATCCAAGAAGCAGGGCCACAAAAAACACGAGAAGCCACAAAAAGGGGAGCCTTAAATGGAAATCAACAACCGATGCGATGTAGTCTTTGTGTCTTTTGGTGTTTTGGGTGGCCATGAGGGTTTTTGTTTGGCTTTCCTATAAAAATGAGCATCCTTGCCGGAAAGGCAAGGGTCGTGGGCCATGGGACAGCCGAACCGCCAACCGGGAATGACTCGAATGAAACGAATTCAGAAGACCATCAGCGAAACCGCGGACGGGCCGGGGGGCGATGTCTTCCGGGAGATTGATTTCGGCGAGCTGTACCGGGAGCAGTGCCGGCGGTCGTCGTACGGTTCGCGGACGAGCGCGGACTGGGACGGGCGGGCGGCGCGGCGGCGCCGGCAGGTGCGGGACAGCGACTACAACGAGGCGTTTCTGTCGCGGCTGAATCTGACGGGGGTGCGTACGGCGCTGGACATCGGGTGCGGGACGGGGAACCTGGCGATTCCGCTGGCGCGGCGCCTGACGAAGGTGCATGCGCTGGACTTTTCGCCGGAGATGCTGCGGCAGCTGGAGCGGGAGCGCCGCCGGGCGGGGGTCGGCAACATCGCGGTGCACCGGCTGTCGTGGACGGAGGCTTGGCGCGGGGTGCCGCGGGTGGATCTGGCGGTGTGTTCGCGGGCGCTGGGCGTGGAAGATCTGCGCGGGGCGCTGGAGAAGATGACCCGGCGGGCGCGGGTGCGGTGCGCGGCGACGATCCACGCGGGGGGCAGCTACCTGGGGCGGGATGTGCTGGAGCTGCTGGGCCGGGAGCTGACGCCGCGCCCGGGCTACATCTACGCCGTGAACATTCTCTATCAGATGGGATATCCGGCGACGGTGGATTTCATCCGGTCGGAGGGCGGATCGGGCTATGCGTCGGCGGAGGATTTTGTGCAATCGGTGCGGTGGCGCATCGGGGAGCTGACGGCGAAGGAAGAGCGGCGGCTGCGCGCCTGTTACCGCGGGCTGCCGAAAGGGGCCGACGGCACGGCGCGGACCCGGCACGATTTTGTGTGGGCGATGCTGACGTGGGAGACGGGCGGCGCATGAGCGGGGGGGAGGAGAGTGTAACCTTCGGGCCGCCAATCCGGCTGGACCGCGCGCGGGCGGTGGAGCGGCTGACGGCGCTGTGGGCGCTGAACGAGGCGGGGCTGGGGGGGCTGATCCATGCGCTGCGGGTGCCGTTTACGGGCATCGTGGTGGGTTCGACGGCGGTGGTGTTGATCGCGCTGATTGCGTTTTTCGCGGAGCGGCGGAGCCGGGCGATTCTGAAAGCGACGGTGGTGGTGCTGCTGGTGAAGGCGGCGGCGAGTCCGCACACGCCGCTGCCGGCCTATGCCTCGGTGGCGTTCCAGGGGCTGGCGGGGGCGGCGTTGTTCGGGCTGCTGCCGTCCATCCGGGCGGGGGCGCTGGTGCTGGGGCTGCTGGCGCTGTGGCAGGGGGCGGTGCAGAAGCTGGTGGTGATGACGATCCTGTACGGCCGGTCGCTGTGGGAGTCGGTGGATGCGGTGGGGCGCTGGCTGCTGGAGAAACTGGGGGCGGAGGCGGGCGGGGCGTCGCCGACGGGGTGGTTCCTGTTTTTCTATCTGGGCTACTACACGGTGGCGGGGCTGATCACGGGCGGGCTGGCGGGGAGCATTCCGGCCCGGATCGCCCGGGCGCTGGAGCATCCGCTGCCGGAGCTGCCGGAAGAGGCCGAAGGGGTGCCGCCGGTGCCGGTGGGCGTTCGCAAGCGGTGGTGGCGGCGGACACCGTTCAAGGCGGGGGTGGTGCTGGCGGCGCTGCTGGCGGTGCTGGTGTGGAGCCAGCCCGGCGGAGAGGGCTGGGTGCGGGGGCTGCGGGTGTTCGCCCGGGCGGGGGCGGTGCTGGCGGTATGGATGGTGGCGGTGCGTCCGCTGGGCCTGGCGCTGTTCCGGCGGTTTCGCCGCCGCGAGGAGTCGGTGTACGGGCGCGACGTGGCGCGGGCGATCGAGCAGCTGCCCGGACTGCGGCGGGCGGCCGGGGCGGCCTGGCGCCGCAGCCGGTCGGTTCGGGGCATCCGGCGATGGAATTATTTTCTGGTGGAACTGATCGTACGGGCGCTGTCCGGCGTTTGTACGGAAGAAAGGGAGGCGAAAGCAGGAGACAGGGGACAGGAAGAAGAGGTCAGAGGGCAGCGGACAGGGGACAGGGGACACCCGCCTTCGCCAAGGCTTCGGCGGACAAGGGAGACAGGAGACAGTGAACAGAAACAATGAACCGGTGAAGCGACAATGAATGGCATGCAATTCTACGAGACGACGGGGGCGGCGGGGGTGGCGCTGGCGGGGGTGGCCGCCGTGGCGGTTTATTTATGCGTGAAGAACGGGGTGTACCTGGGCTGGACGGGCTGGGCGTTCCGTCGGCACATCGCCGGGCTGCTGCGCGATCCGTCGCGGCTGGATGCGGAGGCCGGCGCGCGGTCCGGGAATCCGCTGATCCGCATCTTTTCGGAAACGGTGCGGGCGGCGTGCCAGGGGCATGAAGACCTGCGCGCGGAACTGGCGTTTCAGTTCCACAAGCATTTCCGAGTGGTGAACCGGGGGATGACGCTGCTGCGGCTGATTTCGGTGATCTCGCCGCTGCTGGGGCTGCTGGGGACGGTGCTGGGGATTTCCCGGGTGTTCCGCGTGGTAGCGGGGCAGTCCATGGTGAATCCGGCGATCCTGGCGCAGGGCATCTGGGAAGCGCTGACGACGACCATCATGGGTCTGGTGATCACGGTGCCGGTGCTGTGTCTGTATTATTTTTTCCGGATGCAGATCAACGGGTTCCAGGTGGAGCTGATGGAATACGCGAGCCGGTTTTCGGCTCCGCCGGCCCGGCGCCGGGGGGCGTGAGATGGAGCCGGGATTTCTGGACGACGATTTCGGCACGGAGCTGGACCTGACGCCGCTGATTGACGTGGTGTTCATGCTGCTGCTGTTTTTCATTCTGGCCTCGACATTCAGTTCGCCGGTGCTGCCGGTGGCGCTGCCCGAGGCGGGGACGGCCGAGCGGGTGCCGGAGGATCCGGCGCGGCTGGTGCTGGCGATTGACGCCGGCGGGGAGCTGCATCGCGGTCCGGACGCGGTGGAGGCGGAGGCATTGCCGGATTTGCTGGCGGACAGCGAGGGGCCGGTGGAGCTGCGGGTGGACCGGGAGGCGCCGTTTGATGCGTTTGTCGGCGTGATGGACCGGCTGCGGGCGGCCGGACGCAACGATGTGCTTATCACCGCGACAGGGGAATAGGCGGTCGCCGGACGCCGGGGACTGGCTCGGTACGCTGGCGGGGCTGGCCGCGCTGGCGGCTTCGGTTCTGGCGGCGGCGTTCGGGCCGGGGAGGGAGCGGGCACCGGCTCCGGGCGCCGTGATGTTGAGACCGGAGATGGTACTGCGGCTGGCGCCGGCGCCCATGCCGGAGGTGGCGGCGGCGGTCGAACCGGAACCAGAACCAGAACCCGAGCCGGAACCGGAGCCGGAACCGGAGATCGAACCCGAGTTAGAAATCGAGGAGGCGCCCGAGCCCGAGCCCGAGGCCGAATTGCCGCCGCCAGAGAGACCGATGGAGCCGGAAGAAGAGCTGGCGCCTTCAGAGGCGGTGCAGGTGATGCCGGAACCGGAGGGCGCGGCGGGGGAGGAAGCGGCGATCCGGGACGCGTGGCTGGAGGAGTTGCGCCGGCGGATCGAGCAGAGCAAGTACTATCCGGGGTCGGCCCGGTATGCCCGCAGGAGCGGAACAGTGCGGCTGCGGGTGCAGATCGGGGCGGATGGACGGATCGGCGGGGCGGAGGTGCTGGAGAACAGCGGGCCGGCGGCGCTGGCGGAGGGAGCGCGGGGCATTCTGCGGCGGGCGGCGGAGCGTCCCCTGGGGGACGGGCAGGTGAGGGAGGGCTTTGCCGTCGAGGTGCCGATATCGTACCGGCTGGAATCGAGGTAAGGGGGGGCAGAGGACAGAAGCCAGAGGACAGAGGGCAGGGGACAGAGGGCAGAGGACGGAGGACGGAGGACAGAGGGCAGGGGACAGAGGCCAGAGGACAGAGGACAGAGGACAGAGGGCAGGGGACAGAGGGCAGAGGACGGAGGACAGACGGAGGACGGAGGACGGAGGACGGAATAGCCAATGTCCAATATCCAATATTCCGAGATCCGTTTAATCCGTACTACTATCTGGCCACTTCGTCTTTTTTGTGCACGTTTTTCGACCTAATTCATTTCCGGGATTGCTCTTAGCCTGTCTTGTTTTCCTGCGTTTCCTGTTTTCCTGCTTATCCCCCTCTCCATTTTCATGAGTT
>JAHDSS010000388.1 GCA_018432565.1 Kiritimatiellia bacterium | reverse complement strand
GAGGGGGATCGGTTTGGAGTGCGGCGGGAAGCGCAGCGCCACGCCGCTTTGGATCGAACAGCCTGAACAGCCAACTACGAATTGAGCGAATAGGGGAAGGGAGGGGAGAAACTACGAAAGTCGCGAAATGCGCGAAAAACCGCGTGGAGATTTCTGGAGGGGCAAGCTCCGTCTTGCCCGGATTGGGGATAATGGCGGCAACATGCGACCATTCACGGGTGACCCTTTGTGTGTCAAAATATATCATTTTAGTAGTTGCGTCTGAAATACTAATTCAGTACAAATTAGTACGAAAGTAGTAGGAGAAAGGCGAATCAAATGCAATTTGCACGGCCACAGAGACCTCCGGATCCGGATGCCTTGTTTGAAAAGCTCCGGAAGCTGTCGTCGCACCAGTTGCCGGTGGTGTTGGATGCCGCGTCGGATGAACGCATCCGGAAGACATATCCGCATTGGGACGACATCCGCCACCTGACGCCGCCGGAGGGAGTGACGGCCGAAGGGTGGTGGTTTGCAATCAAAACCCAGCGTTCGGGGCAGTATCGTTCTGTGCCGTTGCGGGACAAGTTCGGAGTTCCCTTCCGGTATTGGGTGCCCGACCTGATCCTGGAATTGCTGCACCGCATCGACCGGGAAGCGGGCGGGGTGGTGCAGACGTCGCCGGAGGCGATCACGAATCCCCAGACGCGCGACCGGTATCTGATCCGATCGCTGGTGGAGGAGGCCATCACCTCCAGCCAACTGGAAGGGGCGGTGACGACGCGGGAGGTGGCCAAGGAGATGATCCGTTCCGGACGTCCGCCCCGCGACAAGAGCGAGCAGATGATCCTGAACAACTACCGGACCATGCAGTGGATCGTGGAGATCCAGGACCGGGAGATGTCGCCGGAGCTGGTGCTGGAGATGCATCGCAAGGTGACGGTGAACACCTTGGACGATCCGGACATGGCGGGACAGTATCGCCGACCCGGCCAACGGATTGCTGTGACCGACATCGAGGGAGAGGTGTACCATGATCCGCCGCCGGCGGCTGAACTGCCGGGGCGCTGCCAGGCCCTGTGCGACTTCGCCAACGGCAAGACGCCGGGTTTCTTCATCCATCCGGCGGTGCGGGCGATCATGCTGCATTTCTGGCTGGCCTACGACCATCCGTTCGTGGATGGCAACGGGCGGACGGCACGGGCGCTGTTTTATTGGGCCATGCTGCGAGGCGGGTTCTGGCTGTTCGAATTCATTTCCATCTCCACGATTCTGCGGAAGGCGCCCGGAAAATACGCCCGGTCGTTTCTGTACACGGAGACGGACGACAACGACCTGACCTATTTCATCGTCTATCAAACGGAAGTGATCCAACGGGCGCTCAAGGAGTTCTCCGCCTACATGGACCGGAAAACGGCGGAAATGCATGAACTGGAGTCCAGCCTGCGGGCCCTTCAGTTGTTCAATCACCGGCAAACCGATCTGCTTCGCCACGGCTTGAAGCATTCCCGCAGCGAATATGTCATCCAGGGACATCAACAAAGCCATCGGGTCGCCTACCAGACGGCGCGGAGCGATTTGCTTCAGTTGCAGGCCAAGGGACTCCTGAACATGCACAAGCGGGGCAAGCAGATGGTCTTTACGGCGCCGGCTGATCTTGCCGCGAGGCTGCGGAAGATGGGCCGGAAAATGCCGTAGAGAGCGCGGGGGGGGATCGGTTGTAGATGCGCCCGCCGGGCGCGTCGGGATCGAACAGCCTGAACAGCCTGTCTCACGCCAAGACGCGAAGACGCAAAGGGGGCGGAGAAACTACGAAAGGAAAAAGAAGACTATTTGCCGCAGAGAGCGCGGAGGGGGATCGGTTTGGAGTGCGGCGGGAAGCGCAGCGCCACGCCGCTTTGGATCGAACAGCCTGAACAGCCTGTCTCACGCCAAGACGCGAAGACGCAAAGGGGGCGGAGAAACTACGAAAGTCGCGAAATGCGCAAAAGGCATGAACGGGGAAGACGGTTTGCCGTAGAGGGTGCGGAGGGGGGGGCGGTTATGGAGTGCGGCGGGAAGCGCAGCGCCACGCCGCTTTGGATCGAACAGCCTGAACAGCCAGCTACGGACCTGCCACGCGGGCGGGCGTGGTTTCACGGATGGCACGGATGGAAGGAATAGGGGAAAGGGACAGCCTGCCCCATCTGGCTTATGGTAGGGCGAGGCGTCCCTGCCGAGCCGG
>JAHDSS010000432.1 GCA_018432565.1 Kiritimatiellia bacterium | reverse complement strand
CAGCGCCGCATCGCCGCCTGCCTCTCAGCCCTCGACGACCTGATCGCCGCGCAAAGCGACAAGCTCGAATCCCTCAAGACCCACAAGAAAGGGCTGATGCAGCAGTTGTTTCCCTCCCCGGCTTCGGAGTCGGTAGGGGCATGAGCTATGATCCGGCATTGCATCATCGCAAGAGCATCCGTCTGAAGGGGCATGATTATGCGGGGGGCGGGGTGTATTTCGTGACGCTTTGCGCGCATCGGGAGCTGGTGGCGGCTACGGGGGGGAAGCCGTTTGGGGCGTTGGGGGCGGGGGCGAGGCAGGGGGCGACAGGTGGGGCGACACAGGTGTCGCCCGTACGGGGGGTGATTGAGGAAAGAATTCGGATCACGGCGGAAAAATGCCCGCAGATGAGCTGGGGCGAGTGGGTGATTATGCCGGATCATTTCCATGCATTGATCCGCATGGAAAAGGGAGCGTTGGGGTTGGGGGATGTGATTGGCGGGTTCAAGGCGGCGGTGTCGCGGGAATGGAATCGGGTGAGAGGTAGGGGCGAGGCCTGCCTCGCCCCCTGCCTCGCCGCCCCCGCCCCCCGGATATGGCATCGCAATTATTATGAAATGATTGTGCGGTCGGATGAGGCGGAGCGGAAGATCGCCGAATATATCCGCATGAATCCGTGGAGGTGCGTGCAGGAATTGGGCGGGGGATTGCGGGGGATTGGGAATCCGGCGCTTTGGAGCGGGGACAAGCTGGGGGTGCTGTGCAGCCGCAACGCGCCGAAGCTCGGGCGGCTGCCTGAGGCGGACGTCTATATGGGGGGGTGGCATTCGCCGAAAGAAAAAGAAATTCTGGAATGGCTGCTGAAAAACGGGCGCCGGGTGATTGCCTGTCCGGCGTGGGGGATTGAAGATTCCGCGTTTGCGCCGGGCGTTCGAAACGCGCTCGAGGAAAACCGGATGTTGATTCTGGAAATGCGCGACGTTTCCGGAAACCTGGCGGCGGCGGAGGCACGAAATCGATTTGTGATCCAGCAGGCCGATTCGCTGTTTACGCCGCATGTCACGCGGGGCGGAATGCTGGAGCGGCTGCTGAAAGAACCATCGAAAGCGAACGCATCATGACCGAGCAAAACCAAAAGCAACTGGGCAAGACCCTCTGGGCCAT
>JAHDSS010000076.1 GCA_018432565.1 Kiritimatiellia bacterium | reverse complement strand
AGGTTCTCGGACGCATCGCGTTGGCCGAAGGTAATATTGATGAAGCAAAGAAAAGGCTAATAGCCTCTGCCGATAGCAACGGTTCTCCAACTATGAATTCATTTGGACCAAATATGACTCTGGCGAAAGATCTCCTCCTTAAAGGAGAGAATGAAGTTGTACTCCAGTATTTCGACCTTTGCCGAAGATTTTGGAAGCGCCATACGGACACACTCGATAGCTGGACGGAAGATGTGAAACACGGTCGACTCCCTGAATTTGGGGCCAATCTGGTTTATTAAAGATTGGGACAATGCACCGAACAAGCGGGTCCAGAGTGCCACAAGGTGCCGGGTCCGCTGACCCGTGACGTTAACGGAAAGATATAAGGAGTACATATGCCCGTTGCGAAAACCATATCTCTACCGCAATTACTCGGGACCATCCCGGCCGTCATCCTATTGGCTATCCTTATTATCGCCGTCGCCCTGTTCGTGATCGGCTACATGAAGAAGGCGAAATCCGGATCATGGAGAACATATTCATGGTTGCTGCAAAGCGCAGCGATCTGGGTATTTTTCTATGGCGTAGTGATTTTCGCCTTTTCTCAGACAGACGCCTATATCCGAGTCGGTGCGGGTTTAGGAAGTGCGGAAATATGGCAGAGCGTTAACGCTGAGTCCTACGCGCGACTATGCGCGGCGTCCGCCGTCGCCCTATTCGCCTGGACCCTTGTGATTATTCTGGGAAGACCCAAGGAATGAAGCCGCCAACAAGGCGTTGGGTGCTCGCCACTGTGGCGAGTCCTCAGAACGCTGACGTTCATATGGCAGGACAGAGAAGAGATGAATAGCACGCTTCACATAACGAGTGGCGACAACGCGGGAGAAAGTCTGGCGAACGCCGGGCTACCCGGAGAGATTTTTGTCTGGCATGACGTGCTATATGAAGGCCCCCGATGCCCCGGTTGGCCAGGTGAAGACATACTCAACGCACGGTCGGTGTTTCTGGAAGAGGCGACTGGGGGCGGGTTGGATCGATCGCTTGTTTTGGCAACTTTGCGTCGTCAATACGACAAACTGTCGGAAGCCGCTCCCGGCGTTCAGATTGTCCTGTGGTTCGATGCATGTCTCTTCGACCAATCCATGCTCGCGCACATTCTCATGTGCCTGCGGCATCGGAACGTTCGGAACGTGGAACTGCTTTGTGTCGATAAATTCCCAGGGGTCGAGCCGTTCCACGGACTCGGACAGCTGCAACCTGATCAACTAGCCTCGCTGTACGGAAATCGCCGGCCTGTTACCGATGTTGAGTTCGATTTCGCAGTCAAAGTGGACGGGGCGTTCGCTGTTCGGGACATCGGTGTGCTGAGCGAGCTGTCTCAGTTGATTGACGCTCCGCTGCCTTGGATTCCCGCCGCAGTCGCGCGATGGCTCCAGGAACAGCCTGACTCTGTCACAGGATTGGGCCGACTCGAAGCCCTTGCCCTCACGGCGATCCGAGACGGGAGTGACACGCCATCCAAGGTCTTCGCGTACGTGGCCGCCAGCGACACACCACCGCAGTTCTGGGGAGACACAACGCTCTGGGCAAAGATCAACACGCTCGCAGAGCGTGAGCCGCCACTGGTCAAGATCAATGGCCCTGCGGATAGATTGCCCCAATGGGAAAGCGACGTACCACTCGGGGAATTCAGAATTCAGGCCTTGCCGAACCAGCCCTTGCACGCGACGGCTGGTAGCCGCGCGTGAACGGCGACGTTCGGCAGATGGCCGGTGCCCCCCATTGTCCCCCTGTCCAACCTGTGATATCTTTGCCGGCCATGAATCGTTTCCTCCATACGGCGGCTGCGGCCGCCCTGCTGATCACCCAGGAGTTGGCCATGTCCCAAGATCCCGTGGATGTCCTTCAAACCGCCAATGCCGGCATGGAACGCCTCGTGCTGGACAACGGCATGACGGTCCTGCTCAAGGAAGACCGCAGCGCCCCCCTCGTGGCCATCCAGTACTGGGTCGGCGCCGGCTCCATCCATGAAGACGAATTTCTCGGCGGCGGCCTCTCCCACTACCTCGAACATATGGTTTTCAAGGGCACTGAATCGCGCGGCCCCGGCCAGGTCTCCACCGAAATCGCCGACGCCGGCGGCGAGATCAACGCCTATACGTCCAACGACCGCACGGTGTTCCACGCCACTCTCCCCGCCGACCGCTGGCTTGTCGGACTGGATGTGCTGACCGACGCCGTGTTCCACCCCGCCTTCCCCGAGGACGAATGGGAGCGGGAGAAAGAGGTCATTCTGCGCGAAGTGGACATGTGCGAGGACGACCCCGGCCGGGTCATGCTGCGCCTCCTGTGGGAAACCGCCTTCCGCGTTCACCCCTACCGCATTCCCGTCATCGGCTGGCGCGACATTCTCGTCACCATGACCCGCAACCATCTCGTGGAATACCACCGCCGGCTCTACTCCCCCGACAACACCATCCTGGCCGTTGCCGGCGACATCCCCGTCGCCGAAATGGCCGCGGCCATCCGCGAACGCGCCGGGGTCATCCCCCGCACGCCCCGCACGCCCGCCCTGATCCCCGCCGAGCCCCCCCAGCTGGCCGAGCGCACTCTCCGCCGCACGGGCCCGTATCAGATCACCCGCCTCGCCTGGGTCTTCCACACCACGGATCTCGCCCACCCGGACACCCCCGCCCTCGATGTCCTCGCTTCCGCCGTCGGCTCCGGCCGCTCGTCGCCCCTTGTCCGCCGCCTGCGCGAAGACGGCCGCCTTGTTCACGACATCGACGCCTGGAGCTATACCCCCAAGGACCCCGGCCTCTTCGGCATCACCGCCGAACTGGATCCCGGCCGGGAAGCCGACGTCGTGGCCGCCCTCCGCGCCGAGGTCGCCCGCTGGCAGACCGAGCCCTTTGACGCCGCGCGCATCGAACAGGCCCGCCGCGAAGTCGTTGTCCATGCCATCCAGAACCTCGCCTCCATGAACGGGCAGGCCGCCTCCATGGCCTCCGGCGAATTCTACGCCGGCAACCCCCGCCACGTGGAAACCTATATCGAACAGGTGCGCGGCGTCACCCCCGACGATCTGACCCGCGTTGCCCGCCGCTATCTCCGCCCCGAAAACGGCACCTGGACGCTCCTGGCCCCGGAAGGCCCGCCCGCTCCCGTCCGGGAACGGGGCGAAGCCGACATCCTGGATGTCCGGCTGCGCACGCTGCCCCGGGGCCTCCGCCTCATCATCCGCGAAGATTCCCGCCTGCCCATGGCGTATGTCGCCGCGGTCCTTGGCGGCGGCCTTCTGGCCGAGGCCGAAGGACAGGCCGGGATCTCCCAGCTTGCCGCGGAACTGCTGACCCGCGGCACCTCGCGCCAGTCCGCCGCCGAGCTCGCCGAACGCCTGGAAGCCCGCGCCGTGGATCTCAGCTCCTTCTCCGGGCGCAACAGCTGCGGTCTCTCCGCCTCCGGCCTCTCCGAAGACCTGCCCCTGATGCTTGAAACCGTCGCCGAATGCCTGCTCGATCCGCAATTCCCGCCCGACGAAGTCGAGAAGCAGCGCGAACTCCAGCTTGCCGCGATCCGCCGCGAACTCGAACGCCCCATGACGCATGCCCAGCAGGCGATCCGCGACGCCTTCTTCCCCGGCCATCCCTACCGTTTCTCCGTGCAGGGCGCTCCCGACACCGTCGCCGCCCTCGACCGCGACGCGCTCCGGGCCCACCACGCCCGCCTCCTCGGCCCCTCCAATCTCGTCCTGGCCGTCTTCGGCGATGTCCGGGCCGACGACGTTCAGGCCCTGGTGGAAAAAGCCTTCGCCGCCCTCCCGGACCGCGCCGTCCCCGCCTGGCCCGCCCTGCCCCCGTCGCCGGCGGAACCCCGGCGCATCGAACAGGCCCTGCCCTTCAAGCAGACCGTCCT
>JAHDSS010000257.1 GCA_018432565.1 Kiritimatiellia bacterium | reverse complement strand
TGGACCACCAGGCAGATTTCCTCGATGCCCGCCGCGACCAGGTCGATCAGATGACAATGGATCATCGCGCGGGCCAGGCCGTCGGGCCCCACCACGGGCATCAACTCCTTTTTCACGGCCCGCGACGCCGGAAAGAGCCGCGTCCCGAGACCCGCCAACGGAATCACCGCCTTGGTTGCCGCCCCTACGCCGGTTGCCATGTCCACCCTCCTGCCCGGGGCGCATAGCGCCGCGCACCGAATTCAAACGCCCCCGGCGATGTGCCCCAGAACACGTCGGGCGCCGCCCCCATCCTCCGCGCATGCTCCGCGGCAATCCCGGGGATGTGCTGGGTCAAGGCCTCCCGCCGTCCGAACACCGCCACCGTGCCGCCCGCGCCCCCGCCCGTGATTTTGGCGCCGTACAGCCCCTTCCGCGGACCGATCCGCCGGACCGCTTCGACCAGCGCATCCACCTCGGGCACCGACAGCCGGCACTCGTCGCGATAGCTTTCGTGGGCGGCGACCATTTCCCTGCCCGCCGCCGCGCATCCGGCTTCGTCGCCGTTCCGCGCCGACCGCAGCGCCTCCATGAACCGCAGCACCCGTTCGTTTTCCAGCACGGCATGGCGGACGGGGCCCCGGACGCGATACACCGTGCCGGGACGAATGACCGTCGCCGTGTCTTCGTGCGTCCGGTGCCGCGCCAGAAAATCCGCCCCCGTCATCCGCCCGGGCAGATGCCGCTCCGCCGCCGCCAGTTCGTTCCCCGTCAGCTCCGTCAGGTACGACAGCGGCGGCAGCCCCTTCTGTTTCCGCAGGCCGTTGAGAATCCGCCGGCCCATGAACGCGCCGATGCGCACATCGCCGTAGGGCGCCGCCGCCACGGAATGGCGCACCATGGAATTAATCCCGACAAACCCCGTCCCCCTGGGAACGTCCACCCGTCCCTCCACCGATCCCGGCCGGCATACAACATGAAGAAGCTTTCCCCGCCGGCCGCTGGCAATGGCCATCTGGTCCATGATGCCGCACGGCGCCCCCACCACCCGGTTCTCCGCGATCTGTCCCAGCTGCGCGATCCGATCCGCCCCCAGCCCGAGACCCAGCCAGGCATTGAGCGCGCACAGGGTGCCGATCTCCACGGCCGCCGAGCTGGCGATTCCCGCATTCATCGGCGCCGTCGCCAGCAGCCGCAGGTGGAATCCCGTCGGCAGCCGGATCCCTTCTTCCCGGAGCAGCGCGACCAGGCTGCCCCCGGCATACGCCGCCCACGACGCCAGCGAATGGGCCGCAAACCGGGCCCGGACGGATGCGTAATCGGCGCAAGCGTCTTCCACCTCCTCCAGCGAAAATTCCGTTTCCACCGGCAACCCCTCCCCCCCGGCCCGTTCGGTGCGGATGCGCACGAGCCGGTCCCGGCTCGCCTGCACGGCCGCCAGCACCCCGGCGCCCAGCGTCGCCTGGCAGACATTCGCCCCGGAGTAGTCCGCGATGCCCCCCATCACGTCCAGCCGCGCCGGCACCCGCGCCACCCAGATCGGTTTGGCCCGAATAAAACCGTTCAGCCGTCGCTCGAAATCCGCGACCTCGGAGGGCTTCATCATCTGATGCGCTGGCGCAGGCATGACGCAACAGAATCCCCCG
>JAHDSS010000323.1 GCA_018432565.1 Kiritimatiellia bacterium | reverse complement strand
CTTGCCGATCATGCTGTCGTAGTACGGCGGAATCACATAGCCGGAATACACATGCGAATCCACCCGGATGCCCGGTCCGCCGGGAAAATGCACCGCCTGCACCGGGCCCGGCGACGGCGTGAAGTTCTTGTAGGGGTTCTCCGCGTTGACGCGCACTTCGATGGCGTGGCCGCGCGGCGTGAATTCGTCATCGGAAAACTTCATGACTTCGCCCGCCGCCGCGCGGATCTGCAGCTGCACCAGGTCGGCCCCCGTCACCTCTTCCGTGATCGGATGCTCCACCTGGATGCGCGTGTTCATCTCCATGAAGTAGAACTCCTGTGCATCCTCGTTCCACAGGAATTCCAGGGTCGCCACGTTGCGCAGTTTGCAGGCCTGCGCCGCCTTCACCGCGGCCTTCAGGAGCTTTTTGCGGCGATCCGGCGTCAGGGCCGGGCTGGGCGTCTCCTCCAGCAGCTTCTGGTGGCGGCGCTGGATCGAACAGTCCCGCTCGCCCAGCTGGTACACATGCCCGTGGTTGTCCGCCAGCAGCTGCACTTCGATGTGCCGCGCCCGCTCCACGAGTTTCTCGACATAGACTTCCGCGTTGCCGAACGCCCGCTCCGCCTCCGAACTGGCCGTCATGAACCCCTGCGCCAGGCTCACGTCGTTGCGCGCGATGCGCATGCCCTTGCCGCCGCCCCCCGCCACCGCCTTGATCAGCACCGGATAGCCCAGTTTCTTCGCGATCGCCAGCGCCTCTTCCGGCGATTTCACCACGCCGTCGCTGCCCGGCGTCACCGGCACGCCGGCCCGGCGCATCATCTCGCGGGCCTTGTTCTTGTCGCCCATGTTGCGGATGTTGTCCTGGGAGGGACCGATGAACGTAATCCCGCAGTCCTCGCAGATGTCCGCAAAGTGCGCGTTCTCCGACAGAAAGCCGAATCCCGGATGGATCGCGTCCACGTCCGTCACCTCGGCCGCGCTGATGATGTTGGCGATCTTCAGGTAGCTTTCCGACGCCGGCGCCCTGCCGATGCACACCGCCTCGTCCGCCAGCTGCACGTGCAGGCACGTCTCGTCCGTCTCCGAATACACCGCCACCGTCCGGATGCCCATCTCCCGGCACGCCCGGATCACGCGAACGGCGATCTCGCCCCGGTTCGCGATCAGGATTCGCTTGAACATGCCGGCCTCAGCCCTTTTCCACCAGGAACATCGGCTGCCCGAACTGAACCGCCGTCGCGTTCTCCACCAGGATCTTCTTGATCACGCCGCTTGTCTCGGCCTTGATTTCGTTCATCACCTTCATCGCTTCGATGATGCACACCACCGTGTCCTTGTTCACCCGGGCGCCCACCGACACAAACGGATCCGCGTCCGGCGAACTCGCCCGGTAGAAGGTCCCCACCAGCGGCGACGCGATCGGCGTCAGTTCCTCTTCCGCCGGCGGCGGGGGCGCCGCCGCCGGAGGCGGAAGCGCCGCCGGCGCCAGTCCCGCCCCCATCAGGGGCGCCGCCATCCCGGGACTCCCCCGTTTCAGCGACAGCTTGAAATCCTGGTCTTCAATCGAAAATTCGCTCAGCTCGTGCTCGCGCATCAGGTCAATCACGCTTTTGATCCGATCCATGTCCATAAGCGGGCTCCTTGCGGTCTGTTTCACCATTCGGCAACGGCCAAGTGAAGCCTTTTACCGCTTCCCTGGCCTTTGCGCTCTTTTGTACTGCATTCCCCCCCCGCCCTGCAAACAACTATTCGGTTCCCCCTCCACAATTCCTCCGCCGCGTCCGCGCGGCCGCCCAACCGACCCGCTGCCGGTCCGGATGCCTTGACATGCCACGGCGGGCTCCGGATCCCCCGGCTTTTCTTTTCCGAATCCGTTTGCTAGGTTTCACTCCCGATCGGAGGAACCGCCCCATGAGCGCCACTGTCACTGTTTTGAAACACCCCCTGATCGAGCACAAGCTCGCCATTCTCCGCAACCGCGAGACCGACAACAAGCTGTTCCGCTCCACGCTGGAGGAACTCTCCTACCTGCTGGTCTATGAAATCACCCGCGATCTCGCCCTGCGGCCCGTCCGCATCCACACCCCCCTCGCCCCCTGCGACGCCCTGCAGCTGGCCGAACAGGTCCTGCTCGTCCCCGTTCTCCGCGCCGGCCTCGGCATGGTCAGCGGAATCCTCAATCTCATCCCCTCCGCCAAAGTCGGCCATGTCGGCGTGTACCGCGACGAACACTCCCTGCAACCCGTGGAATACTATTTCCGCCTGCCCCCGGACGCCGCCTCCATGCGCACCTTCCTGCTCGACCCCATGCTGGCCACCGGCGGCTCCCTTGCCCACGCCGTCGAACTGCTCAAAACCAAGGGCGGCATCGAACGCATCACCGTTGTCTCCATCCTTGCCGCCCCCGAAGGCCTCGACGCCCTGCACGCCGCCCACCCCGACGTGGAAATCTATACCGCCATGCTCGATGACCACCTCAACGAACACGGTTACATTCTCCCCGGCCTCGGCGACTGCGGCGACCGCCTCTTCGGCACCCTTTGAAAAGCATCCAACCTCCAAGAGCCTCCCCATGATCCGACCATTCGCCGCGATTCCGATCCTCCTCGGCCTCTGTGCCGCCGCCCTCGCCTCCGGGCCCATCACCCCCGACGAAGTCCGCGCCGCCCAGAAGGCCTGGGGCGACGCCATCGTCGCCATCGGCCAGGCCCATACCGCGGGCGGCGACGCCCAAACGCTCGCGGCTCAAGCCGTCTCCACCCTCTACGCCTACGATCTGGGGCCCGTCCTCTTCAAGCCTACCA
Organism: Kiritimatiellia bacterium; assembly: GCA_018432565.1. GTDB lineage: Bacteria > Verrucomicrobiota > Kiritimatiellia > CAIQIC01 > Lenti-01 > JAAZFE01. Next base: position 10,226 of record JAHDSS010000323.1, on the reverse strand, counting down.
AGGCTTCCAATGTGGAATTCCGCCCCTCCCTCGACCAGGCCGTTTCCTACTTCGTCGGAGGCGTCGTCGCCGAAGATCACGGCTTCGCCCTCCAACCCTGGTCGCAGGTCCGCTTCGGCGACCAGCAGATCACCATCGACAGCGATTCCGCCGTTGCCATGGGCAACTACTTTTTCACCGATGCCGCCTCCGGCGCGGAAACCAAGGCCAACTTCACCTTCGGCTATCTCAAGGATCCCCTCGGCCGCCTGCGCATCCACGTCCACCACTCCTCCCTCCCCTACGCCGCCCATCCCTGATCCGGTTGTTCGACCGTTTGGCCTTTCTTCCGGTTTCTGCTAGATTCCCTCCATGAGCTCAACGCCCATCGTCTTCGGCGTCGCCGGCGGCACCGCCTCCGGCAAAACCACCGTCGCCCGCCAGATTCTCGACCGCGTCGGCGCCCGCCACATCGCCTATCTCCCCCACGACGCCTACTACCGCGACCTGTCGCACCTGCCGATGGAACAGCGCGCGCAGCAGAATGTGGACCACCCCGACGCCCTCGAAAGCGACCTGCTTGCCCGCCATATCCGCGAACTCCGCCAGGGCCGCCCCGTCCCCCTGCCGGTCTATGACTTTGCCACCTACACCCGCCTCCCCGAAACCGTCACCGTCGAGCCCGCCTCCGTCATTCTCGTGGACGGCATCCTCATCTTCGCCGAACCCGAACTGCGCGGCCTGATGGATATCAAGGTGTTCGTGGATACCGACGCCGACATCCGCCTCATCCGCCGCATCCAGCGCGATACCCGCGAACGCGGCCGCACCCTCTCCTCCGTCGTGTTCCAGTATCTCGACACCGTCCGCCCCATGGATCTTGAATTCGTCCAGCCCAGCCGCCGCTACGCCGACATCATCATCCCCGGCGGCGGACAGAACCGCGTCGCCATCGAAATGGTCGTTTCCCGTCTCCAGGCCATCCTCCCGGCCTGATCCCCTTCCCCTCTCCGGCAAAACCGGTCACTCCGCGGCGGCCGGCGGAGCCAGCTCGCGGATGCGCTGCATGACCAGGGCGCCCACGGCCTCGTACCCGCCCTTGTCCGGCATGGCCGCGCGGATCTCCTCCAGCGTGATCAGCGGGCCGAAATGCGCCGTGATGCGCGAAGGCTGCAACCGGTGGCTCCCTTTGGGAAACGCCTGATGGGTCCCGGAAATGTACAGGGGCACTACCGGCACCCCCCCCTTCGCAATCAAAAACCCGATGCCCCCCTTGGCCTCGCGCATCTGCCCGTCCGGCGATCGCGTGCCCTCCGGGAACAGCCCCACCACCTTGCCTTCCTTCAGCGTGGCGATGGCCTTCTTCAGCGCGCCCAGGTCCCCGCGCGTGCGGTCCAGCGCAATCACCCCCACCCGGGGGAAAAACCAGCGCGCCACCGGATTGGAAAACAGCGTGTCCCGCGCCAGAAAATGGACGATCCTCCGGTTGTTGCAGCCCGCCATTACCGGCGGATCCAGATAACTGCAGTGGTTGGCGGCAATCACCGCGCCCCCCTTGGCCGGGACATGCTCCCGGCCCGTAACCCGCATCCGGTACTTCAGCAGCAAGCCCAGATAGACCGTCCCGCGCGAAAGCCAGTACAGCGGCTGTCTGAACAAACCCTCGCGCATGGGTCAGGACACCACGCCGGCCTTCTTCAGGTCGCTCACGATCGTATCCACGACCTGGTCAATGCTCATGCCGGTGCTGTTGATGATCTTGGCGCCCAGCGCAATCTGCAGCGGCGCCGTGGCGCGGCTCGAATCCTTCTGGTCGCGCCGACGCAGGGAACTGAGCACTTCGTTCACGTCGCCCGCGCCCTCCGTCTGCCGGATCTCCGCCGCCCGGCGGCGCGCGCGCTCTTCGGGATCCGCATCCAGATAGTATTTGTACGGCGTGTCCGGAAACACCACCGTGCCGATGTCGCGGCCTTCCATCACCAGGCTGCCGAATTTCGTCATCAACCGCAGCTTTTCGACGATATAGACCCGCACGGACTGCTGGGCCGCAATGTCCGCCACCCGCTCGCGGACCGGCTCGGCCCGGATTTCCTGCCCCGGATCCTCGCCGTCAATCAGATAGCCCACCGCCTGGTCTTTCAGCACCAGCTCCATGTTCATCCGGATCAGCAGGTTCGTCACCGCCTGCGCGTCCTTGACGTCAACGCCCTCCTTGACGCATTTCCAGGTCACCCCGCGGTACACCGCCCCGGAATCCACATAGACAAAGCCCAGCGCCTGCGCCGCCCGGCGCGACACGGTTGATTTTCCGGAGGCCGAAGGGCCGTCCACCGCCACGATGATCACAGGTTTATTCAACGTTCACTCCCAGGTTGACGAGTTGATCCCAAAATTCCGGATAGGACGTGTCCACGCAGGCCACGTTGCCGATGCACACCGGCTCGGCGGAGAAAATCGCCAGGATGGACATGCTCATGGCAATGCGATGGTCGCCGTAGCTGCGGATGCTCTTTCCGGGCGCGATCCGGGCCGGGCCTTCGACCACCATGCCGTCGGGGCGCTCCTCGACCCGCACCCCCATGTTCGTCAGGTTTTCCACCATGACGGCCACCCGGTCGGACTCCTTCACCCGCAGCTCGCTGGCGTCGCGGATTTCCGTGCGTCCCCGCGCCAGCGCGCCCAGCACCGCCACCAGCGGCAGTTCGTCAATCAGGTTGGGAATCTCCGCCCCGCTCACCTCGGTGCCCTTCAGGTCGGCGCCGGTGACCGTCACGTTGCCGTACACCTCGGGATCCGTCGGCGCCGAGGTGCGTTCGATTTCGACCCTCGCGCCCATGCGGCGCAGCACGTCCAGCAGGGCGGTCCGGCGCAGGTTCAGGCCCACGCCTTCCACGCGAAGCGTCGCGCCGGGAATCGCCGCCGCCGCCGCCAGCCAGTAGGCCGCCGAGGAAAAATCGCCGGGCACCACGTACGGCCGCGCCAGGAATTTGGGTCCCTTCGGACCGCAGCCCTCGACCGAGATGTGCGGTCCCTCCACCCGGATGGGCGCCCCGACCGCCCGCAGCATCCGCTCCGTGTGGTCGCGCGTGGGGATCGGCTCCAGCACCGTCGTCCGGCCCGTCGCGTACAGCCCCGCCAGAATGCAGCAGCTCTTCACCTGCGCCGACGCCGTCGGCAGGCGGTACTCGATCCCGTGCAGGTTCCCGCCCTGGATCGTCATCGGCGCCGTTCCCTGCGGCGTCAGGTCCACTGTCGCCCCCATCAGTTCCAGCGGCTCCTTGATCCGCCGCATCGGCCGCGACTGCAGCGACGCATCGCCCGTCAGCGTCACCTGGATCGGCGAGCCCGCGCAGAGCCCCGCCAGCAGGCGCATGCCCGTGCCCGAATTGCCTACGTCCAGCGGCCCCACCGGCTCGATCATCTTGCCGCCCGTGCCCTGGATGCTCAGCACCCCCTCTTCGTCAATCCACGAACGCGCCCCGAACGCCTCCATCGCCTTCAGCGTGTTCAGGCAGTCTTCCGCCTGCAGAAACCCCCGGATCTCCGACGTGCCCGAGGAAAGCCCCGCCAGCAGCGCCGTCCGGTGCGAAATGCTCTTGTCACCCGGCACGCGCACCACGCCGCCGGCAAATCCGCCGGGATGCACGATCTTGGTCTGTTTCGGTATGGTCATGAAATCGCCTGGTTCTTCCCGGGCCGCCGCCGTTAGCGGCGGCGCCCTTTCAACAAGTCCGCGCGGGCGTCCCGGGCACGCTCCAGAAAGGCCGCCACCTCGGCAAACCGGCCCGCTTGGAGATCATCGTATACCTGTTCGACCTCGGTTTTGAAAGCCCTCAATTCCTCCGCCACCGCCAGCGCATTGGTCCGCAGAATGTCGTTCCACATGTCAATGGACCCCGACGCCACGCGGGTGGAGTCATAAAAGCCGGTTCCGCAAAACGCGCCGACTTCTCCGGCACGGTCCCGTCCGATGGCCCGGGCCAGGGCCGCAGCCGCCACATGCGGCAAATGGCTGGTCCGCGCCAGCAGCCGGTCATGGTCGTCCGGCGCCATCCGGCAGGTCCGCGCACCGGCGGACTCCCACAGGTTCGCCACGCGCTCCAGGGCCTCCTCCGGCACACCCGGCAGGGACGTCACCACCGTCAAGGCCCCTTCGTACAGGTCCGCCGACGCCGCTTGCAGGCCCTGCTTCTCCGATCCGGCGATCGGATGGCTTCCGACGAACGTCCCCGCCGGCAGCCGCTCGGCCATCTGCCGGCAAATCCATCCCTTGGTACTGCCCACATCGGTGACCAGGGCTCCGGAATTCAGCGCGGGGGCGATCTCGACGGCCAAATCCGCGCAGGCCCGGATCGGCGCGCACAGCACCACCAGGCCGGCCTCCTCCGCCGCCGCCGAAGGCTGATCGTACGCGGCATCCACGATGCCCCGTTCCAGCGCCTCCCGGCGGGTGTCCGCTTTGCGCGCATACGCCGCCAGCCGCCCGGCATAGCCGCGCTTGCGCAGCGCCAGCGCCAGCGAGGCCCCCATCAGCCCCAGCCCGAGAATGGAAATGCACGGTTCTGCCCTCATCCGTCTCCGCCTCGCCCCGCCCGCGTCAATGCAGATTGCGTCCCACGGCCCGCGCCACCAGCTCCAGTTCGCCCATCAGCGCCTTGAACCGCTTGGGCGTCAGCGACTGCGGACCGTCCGAAACGGCATGCGACGGATCCGGATGCACCTCCAGCAGCAGGCCGTCCGCCCCCGCCGCCACCGCCGCCTTGGCCATCGGCGCCACCAGGTCCCAGTGCCCCGTCCCGTGGCTCGGATCCACCACCACCGGCAGATGGCTCTCGCGCTTCAATACCGGCACCGCGCTTAAATCCAGCGTGTTGCGCGTGAACGTCTCGAACGTCCGGATGCCCCGCTCGCACAGAATCACCTCGTCGTTGCCCGCGTTGATCACGTATTCCGCGCTCATCAGCAGCTCTTCCAGCGTGCTGGCCAACCCCCGCTTGAGCATCACCGGGCGGTTGCAGCGTCCCAGCACCTTCAGCAGGTTGAAGTTCTGCATGTTGCGCGCGCCCACCTGAATGATGTCCGCGAACTCCGCGACCATCTCGACGTCCCGCGTATCCATGACCTCCGTAATGATCGGCAGGCCCACCACCGAGCGTTCCTCGGCCAGGTACCGCAAGCCTTCCACGCCCAGCCCTTGAAAGGCGTAGGGGGACGTGCGCGGCTTGAAGGCCCCGCCCCGCAGCAGGTGCGCCCCCGCCCCCTTCAGGAACGCCCCCAGCGACAGAATCATGTCGCGGGTTTCCACCGAACACGGCCCCGCCATCACCACCACCCCCGGCCCCCCGATGGTCAGCCCCCGGTCGCCGTGACGCGCCGGCGGAATCCGCACCACGGTCCGCTCCGCATGAAACTCCGCGCTGGCCCGCTTGTAGGGCTTCAGCACCGGCATGACCTTCTCCACCCCCGCCATCATTTCCAGGGCCGGACCGTTCACCTTGGCCTCGTCGCCGATCAGCCCGATCACCGTGCGCTCCTCGCCCTGGCTCACATGGGGCTTCAGCCCCCACTCGGTCACCGTATCCGCAACCGCCTGGACCTGTTCCGCCCCGGCGCCGTTTTTCATCACCACAATCATGCAAATCTTCCCTTCACGGGTTCTCCCGGGTCCAACCGTCCCGGCCGGTCCGGATTCGAGCCCGAGACACTACCCCACCCCCCTCCCCTTGGCCATCCCAAAAACCGCTTGAATCGGCATCTCGTTTGCGCCCATGGGCCAAGACCGATGCAACCAATTCCCGTTCAATCAATTGATCACCCCGCCGGGTTACCGCCCCGGCCTACAGCCCCCCCCGGAGGGTTCGGATGGATCGGTTGTAGGCCAGGGCGCCGACCTGGCGGCTGTTCCATCCTGTCCATCCTGAAAATCCTGGAAATCCTGTCTAAAAACGTCTCCCGATCTGTCCCAACTTGATCATTGGATATTGGGTGTTGGATATTGGGTCTTGAAATCCCAACCCCGCCAGGGCGCCGACCTGGCGGCTGCTTGACCCTACCCCAGCTCGGGCAGCGCCTCTTCCAGCGCCGCCAGGAACTGGGCGTTTTCAGCGGCCAGGCCGACACTGACGCGCACATGCTGCGGCAGACCGAAGCCGGCCATGGGGCGCACGATGACTTTGCGCTTCGTCAGCGCCGCCGTCAGTTCCGCGGCCTTCGCGCACGGGAACAGGATGAAGTTGGTGACGGATTCCACCGGATCGAGCCCCAGCCGGCGCATGCCGGCCATCAGCTGCGCCCGGCCTTCTTGCAGCATCTGGCGCGAACGGATCAAATAGTCCTCGTCCTCCAGCGCCGCGAGGGCTGCGGCCTGGGCCATGGCGGTCACATTGAACGGCTGGCGCACCTTGTTCAGCAGATCAATGGCGTCCGGCTGCGCCATCGCATAGCCCACGCGCAGCCCCGCCAGCCCGTACGCCTTGGAGAACGTCCGCAGCGTGATCACCGGTTTTTTGCCGGCCTTGGCGTGCTTCACCGTGTCCACGGCCACCGCCGGATCCAGCAGCTCCATGTAGGCTTCGTCGAACACCGTCACGACGTTGTCCGGCACCTGTTCCACGAACCGGTCCACGGCGGCCTGGTCCACCATCGTCCCGGTCGGGTTGTTCGGATTCGCCACCACCACCAGCCTGGTTTTCGGCGTGATCGCCGCCAGCATCGCATCGAGGTCGGTCGTCATTCCCTGCATGGGCGCTTCGATGCACCGGCAGCGGTACAGCGCCGACACGAGCTTATAGACCACAAACGTCTTCTCCGAGCACACCAGGTCGTCGCCCGCCTCCATGAACGCATGGGCCAGCAGCACGATATGCTCGTTCGAGCCGCACCCCAGCATCACCATGTCGTCGCCGATCCCGAACTTGTTCGCAATGGCCTGGCGCAAATAGAACGATCCGCCGTCGGGATACAAATGCATGGACGGAATCGCCGCCTTCATCGCCTCCATCGCCTTCGGCGAGGGGCCCAGGTTGTTTTCGTTCGAGGCCAGCTTGACGATGCCGTCAATGTCCTTCAGCCCCAGTTCCCGGGCCACTTCCTCCAGCGGACGCCCCGGCTGATACGGGCGCTGCGACGCAATCCATGAATTCGCCAATCCGGTGAACAGACTCATTTCCCGTCCTCCTCGTCCTCGTCGTCATCCAGCTCGTCGTCTTCGTCGTCCTCATCGTCGTCGTCGAAATCGTCCTCATCCTCGTCGTCGTCGAATTCGTCTTCGTCGTCCTCGGCCTCTTCCCCGTCCCCGTCTTCTTCGCCGCCGACGATCTCCTCTTCGGAAAGCCCCTCGCGCTCGATGGGCTCTTCCTCATCGGGCGCCAATTCCGCGTCCACGCCCGCCACCGCCGCTTCTTCGACCGCCGTCAGGGTCATCTGACCCGCCTCTTCGGCCGGAGTCTCGGGCGCCTGGGCGGCCGGTTTCTTCGCCCGCGCGCTCTGCTCGGCCTCCAGCCGCCGCAGCTCGTCCGTGCCCGGCAGGTCGTCGAGGCTCTTCAGCCCGAAATGCTCCATGAACTTCTGGGTGGTGCCGAACATCCACGGGCGCCCCGGCAGCTCGCTGCGGCCGATCACCCGGATCAGCTGCATCTCCAGCAGATTCCGGAGGATGGCATCCACGGCCACGCCGCGCACGGCTTCGATCTCCGAGCGCACGCACGGCTGACGGTAGGCAATGATCGCCAGGGTTTCCAGCGCCGGCAGCGACAGGCGCGTGCCGCGGCCCTTTTGAAGCATCACCCGCAGCCAGGGCCCGCAGTTGGCGTCGTTCTCCAGCCGCCAGCCGCCGGCCACCTCGATGAGATGGAACCCGAGCTTGCGTTCGGCCAGCTCGCGCTCCAGCTCCGCCACCGCCTCGCGCACCTGCTTCTCGTTCGCCTTGGCAAAGTCGGCGGTGACACCTCCGCGGCGCTCCGCGGTGGACGACAGCACCCGGCGGATTTCCGCCGCCGTCAGCGGCTCCTTGCGCACGAACAGCATCGCTCCGATGATCTGTTTCAGCTCCGGCAACACAAACTCGTTCATGATTCTCCTACCCTCCGCCATCCGCCGGGCCGATCGACTCCTCCACCAGCGGCGGCACCAGCTCCACCACGCCTTCCGCCTGCTCGATGAATATCTCCCCGTACGTCTCCTTCTGCACCGCCCGCGCCTGGGCCAGCCGAATCAGCTCCAGCAGCGCCAGAAACGTGCAGGCGATCTCGTGGCGCGATCGCATGCCCTCGAACATCCGCGACAGCGAAAACTTCCCCTCCCGCCGCAGCCGGTCGCCCAGCACCTCGATTTTCTCCGCCACGGTGAAGCGCTCGGCGAAAATCTCGCGCAACTCCTCGGTCTTGACCTTCTTGAGCGCGTCGTTGAACGCGCTGATCAGGTCGAACAGCCCCACGTCATGCAGCGCCACCTCGGCATCCCTGTCCAGCACGGCATCCGCGCCGTCGCGGCCGAAAATGTCCTCGCGCCGCGCCTCCAGAGCCTCGAGATGCAGCGCCGCATCCTTGAATTTCTTGTATTCCACCAGCTGCCGCACGAGATCCCAGCGGGGGTCTTCTTCCTCTTCCTCCAGCTCCGGGCGGTCTTCCACCGGCAGCAGCAGGCGGCTCTTGATCATCATCAGCGTCGCCGCCATCACCAGGAACTCCCCGGCGATGTTCAGGTCCAGCATCTGCATCAGCTCGATGTACTGGATGTACTGCGCCGTGATGCTCTCCATCGGGATGTTGTGGATCTCCAGCTCGTCCTTCTTGATCAGGTAGAGCAGCAGATCGAGGGGACCCTCGAACACCTCCAGCTTGACTTTGTATTCCTCGTGCGACATGGCCGTCAGGGAGCAGGCATAAGGAGGATAGGCTTTCGGTCTTGCTGTAGCCGCGCCCGATGGTCGCGGGGCTGTTCAGTTGACCGGCCCCGACGGGACCGGCTGCAAAACAGCCGGTTCAACTGCGGAAGCCCGCTCATTCCAACCCGACCGCTTTCCGCGCCTTCTGCACGGTTTCGCGCGCCAGCCGCCGCGCCCTGGCCGCCCCGGCCTGCAGCACGTCCTCGACATACTTCGGATTCGCGGCCAGCTCCGCGCGCTTGTCGCGCATCGGGGCGAAATGCGCCTCGAACAGTTCCGCCAGCTCTTTCTTGGCGGTGCCGTAGCCCATGCCGCCGGCCCGGTAGCGCGCCGCCAGGTCGGCCTGCTGCTCCGGCGTCGCAAACAGCTTGTACAGCCTGAACACGTTGCAGGTCTCCGGGTCCTTCGGCTCCTCCAGCGCCTTGCTGTCGGTCACGATGCCCATGATCCGCTTCTTCGCCTGCTTCAGATCGCCGAATATCTCGATGGTGTTGCCGTAGCTCTTCGACATCTTCTGGCCGTCGAGGCCCGGCACCACCGCCACCTCGTCGGAAATGGACGGCTCGGGCACCGTGAAGGTTTCGCCGAACGCGTTGTTGAACTTGATGGCCAGGTCGCGCGTCACTTCCACATGCTGTTTCTGGTCCCGGCCCACCGGCACCACGTTGGCCTGCACGATCAGGATGTCCGCCGCCATCAGCACCGGGTAGGCCAGCAGGCCGTGGTTCGGGGCAATGCCCTTGGCCAGCTTGTCCTTGTAGGAATGGCACCGCTCCAGCAGGCCCAGCGGCGTCACGTTCGACAGCAGCCAGGCCAGTTCGTGCACCTCCGGCAGATCGCTTTGGCGGTAGAACGCCGTGCGTTCCGGATCCAGGCCGCAGGCCAGGAAATCCAGCGCCACGTCCCGGGTGCCCTGGCGCATCGCGTCGGCATCCGCCACGCTGGTCAGCGCGTGGTAGTTGGCAATGAACAGATAGGCCTCGCCCTGCTCCTGCAGGCGCAGCGCGGGGCGCATCATCCCGAAGTAGTTTCCAATGTGCAGTTTGCCCGATGGCTGGATGCCCGACAAAATTCTCATATCTTCTCGTTTCCTGCTGAATTCGCCGTGAATACAACCCGCGCATCCTACCCGCCCCCCTCCCCCGCGAAAAGCGAAAAAGGCCCCCCCCCCCGCCTCGGCGCGCTGTTGCAGAGCCCATGTATAGTTATTGCAATAACTATACATCTGAGGTTTGGCCTTTGACTAGATCCCGGTACTAGTTTTTTGCGCCGTTGCACTTTTTTTCTTGTGCATCGGCGTTTTTTCGCGTCTAATAGTATCTAGCATATATGCTAGATCATTAACACAGGAGGCCTCTCATGG
>JAHDSS010000087.1 GCA_018432565.1 Kiritimatiellia bacterium | reverse complement strand
GCGGCGCCTGCGCCTATCCCTGCCGAGACGCCTTCCGGCCGGCGCCCGGGGCCGACGATGGTTGTGATCACAACCATAGTCGCCCGGAGACCGGAGCCGGCGGCCTGGTGTTCTCGATGAAGGACCTCGCCGCGGGCGGGTTGATCCCCGATCTGGTCGAGGCCGGCGTCGCGTCGCTCAAGATCGAAGGCCGCAAGAAATCGCCCCTCTACGTCGCCGCCGCGGTGAACTACCACCGCAAGCTCCTGGACGGCACGTTCGCCCCCGGCGAGCAGGAGTCGTGCGCCCACGACCTGCGCACCATCTTTTCCCGGCCCTGGACCGGACTCTATCTCCGCTCGCGGGCCAACCGCGACGTCATTGACCCCTCCGCCACGGGCCACCGCGGCACCCCGGCCGGCCGCGTCGAACTCGCCGGCCGCGGCTTCCTCCGCTTCCGCACCGAACGGCCCCTGGAAGTCCACGACGGCCTGCAGTTCGAACCGCCCGGCGAAACCCGTCCGTACGGGTTCGCGGTGGACGAAATCGTCCTGCCCGACGGGAAGCGCGCTTTCGAGGTGCCGGCCGGTTCCCGCGTCCAGGTGCCCGTGCCGCCCGGCGCCCCGCACATAGAAAAAGGCACCCCCCTGTTCCTCGCTTCGTCCCAGGCCGTCAAGCGGCACTACCGCTTCGATCTGCCCAACCCGCGCGACCTGCGGCGGCGCTTTCCGGCGGACATCCGATTCGATCTGTCCGAAGCCCGCGCCGAGGTCACCGCTTCCGCCGTCGCCGATGGCCATGACCTCTCCGCTTCCCTCTCTCTCGTGGGCCCCTTTCCCCCGGCCCGCAAGGCCGGTGCCATGGCCGGCGCGCTGCAATCGGCCTTTGCCAAGCTCGGCGACACGCCCTTTGAACTGCGGAACCTGGCCTGCACCGGCCCGGACCTGTTCATTCCCGTCTCGCAGCTCAATGCCCTCCGCCGTGACCTCGTCGCCGCGCTCGACCAGCAGCTCCAAACCGTCCGGGAAGCCCGCATCGAACAGGCCGTTTCATCCCTCTCCCCCCTGAACTCCGAACCCTGCCCCCTGTCCCCTTCCGCAGGAACGTCCCCGTTCCTGCTGAAGACCGACCAGCCCTCCGCCCTGCTGGAGGCCTTCCCGGACGGCGATCTTCCGCGCGTCACCGAACTCATCATCGAACTCGGGCGCGATCCCGTCGAGACCATCGAACAGGCCCTGGTGCGCCTGCCGGAGCGCATCGCGGTGCGCCTCGCCCTGCCCATGATCACCCGCTCCTGGGACCGCGAAGACCTGACGGCGCAGATCCGCCATTTCCTGGATGCCGGCATCCGCCGGTGGGAAGCCGCCAATCTTTCGGCCCTCGAATTCCTGCCCCGCGACGCCGGGCTGGAGCTTTCCGCCGACTGGCCGCTCTACACCCTGAACGCCGCGGCCATCGCCGAACTGCGCCGGCAGGGACTCTCGCGCTTCACGGTGTCGCCGGAAGACACGCCGGAGAACGTCGCCGCCCTCGCCGCCCGCCACCCCTACGCCCTGGTCTGGCCCGTCCATCGCGATCCCCCGCTGTTTCTGTCCGAATCCTGTCCGCACGCCGCACGGCTCGGCGCCTGCCCCGGCCCGGGTAAATGCGATTTCACGGAGGAATCCCTCGTCTCCAAAGCCGGCGAACCCGTGCGGGTCGTCAACCGCCGCTGCCGCATCTATACCCTGCTGGAAACGCCGCTGCGATCCCCCCTGCCGCCCGGCCTCCCCCTGCTGCCCCGCGCCGACTTTCTCTATCGCCGCTGGGCCCCCGACGCCCTCCGCAACGCCCTCCAACGGCTGGAGTGACGGCGGGCGCATCTGCGATTCGGTGCCCGCCCGAAAATGAAACACCGTGGTTCAGTTGGCCGGCCCTTTTGGAGTGCGCGGGCATGACCGCGCTTTCTCGGGCCGCGACATGTCGCGGCCCCAAAGCGGCGTCATGCCGCCGCACTCCAAATCAAGTCCGTGAATCGCAGATGCGCCTTTATCGCCTTTTCCCACCCTCCACCTTCTTCCCTTCTTGCCAAACCCCGCCGGGAACGCCATCATTCCGGCTGTCAAGGAACGAGGTGACGCCATGATCAAAAACATCCTTTTCGGCGTGGATGGTTCGGCCCACGGCGACGTGGCGCGGGAATACGCCATGGATCTTGCCCTCCGCCTGAATGCCCAGCTCGAAGCCGTCCATGTGGTGGATTCGCGCATGCTCGATTTTCCGATCATCGCACCCCAGACCGGCCTGATTCCCTGGAATCCCGGAGTGCTGAACGGGTTGCAGGAAGCCCTGCGCACCCGCGGGGAAGCCTTGCTGAAGGAAACCGAAGAACGCGCCAGGGCCGCGGGCATCGCCCTGACCTCATCGCTGGAATTCGGCCATCCCGCGCAGGTCTTCGGCGAAATCCAGGCGCGGACCGAACTGGTCGTGCTGGGCCGCCAGGGCGAGCACGCCGGCCCCGAGTTCACCGGCTCGACCATGGAACGTTTCATTCGCCGCGCCCGCCGCCCCTGTCTCGTCACGCCCGCCGAATTCCAGCCGGTCCGGAAAATCCTGGTCGGCACGGACGGCTCGCCCGCCGCCGGCCGCGCCCTGCACGAAGCCGTCGAACTGGCCAACGGGCTCCAGGTTCCGCTGGTGATCCTGGCCGTGGCCGAGCGCGAAAGCGACCTGGCGACAGCCCAGAAGAACGCCCTCGAGGCGCACAGCCTCGCCCGGGCGCACGAATGCGCCGCCGCCTCGATCACCGCCGTCGGCGCGCCCGCCCTCTGCCTGCTCGACAAGGCGGCGGAAACCGGCTGCAACCTGATCGCGCTGGGCTCCCACGGACACGGGTGGATCTACGACCGCCTCATCGGCAGCGCCGCCGCCCATGTGGCCTCCCGCGCCCCCGTCCCCGTCCTGCTGGTGCATTGACGTGAAGGCGCGGCGATCCCGTCTTCCATGGCTCGCCGTGCTGCTGCTGTCCGCCGGCTGCCTGGTGCGCTCGGTCCATCCGTGGCTGTCCGATGAATCCCGGGCGGCGGAGCCTTCGCTGGCCGGAATCTGGCGCGACGACAACGCGAAAACCACGGCGGTATTCACCGGCGAAGCGGGAAGCTATACGATCGAGGCCACGGACCGGCAGCAGGAATCCAGCACCCTGACCGCGAGTCTCCATCGCATCGGCGATACCCTGCTGCTGCAGATCAGTCCTTCGGAGCCGGAAGGATTCAATGCCTTTGCCTTGCTGCCGGCTCACATTCTGTACAAGGTCCGTCTGGAGAACAACACCCTGTCCCTGTACCCCGTTGACCTCGAATCCTTCGAGGCCCGCGCCGCGGAAGCCGGCCTGTCCCTGCTGGCGGAAAGCTCCAGGGATAACGGCTATGTCCTGACGGGAAGCCCGGAAGATGTGCAAGCCTTCCTGATCCGCCAGGTGGATGCCCCCGGGTTCTTCGCCTCTACCCCCCACTACAGCCTGACCCGGCAGCCGCCCGAGGCAGAGCCGGTCCCGGCTGCCCCCTCTCCGCACTGAGCCCGGCACCTTCCGCGCCCGGCGGGCCGGGGCCGTTCCGCTGCGCCTTGGCGATCTTTGCGTTCTTGGCGTGAGACCGGCTGTCGGGTTGTCCGATCCAATCCAACCCCATTTCGCTGCGGATGGAACCGGGAGGGGCCAACAGCCGGGGACCGATCACCACAGAGGGCCACAGAG
>JAHDSS010000557.1 GCA_018432565.1 Kiritimatiellia bacterium | reverse complement strand
TTTCGCCAGAAGAACTGTCCGGCGCCGGGGCATCGGTTTCGTCCGGCTCCGACGAATCGTCTGATTCCGGGATGTCATCCGGTTCATCTTCGGCGGCGTCATCGGTGACGCCGGGTTCGTCCGTGGCGGTTTCTTCCCCTCCGCTGCGGGAATCCGTCCGATCTTCTTCTCCGGTGTTCTCCGCGTCTCCGGAAGTCTCGGCTTCCGGTTCTTCCGCCGGGGATTCGGGTTCTTCGGGCTCTTCGGGCTCGGGACTCTCATCGTCCGGCGGAATATCCTCCTCTTCCGTTTCGACTTCCGCCGCTGGTTCGTCGCCGGGACTATCCGGCTCGGAGACGCTCTCGTCGTCCGGGGATGAGTCCGATCCTTCAGGCCTTTCCTGATCGTCCTCTGTCGGCTCTGTTTCGCCGGCCTCTTCCGGGTCTTCCTTGCTCCGTCGGATGGCTTCCTCGAGACGTTCCCTGGCCTCGCGCTGGGCGATGCGCCGGTCTTCCTCCTCCCACATTTTCTTGAACCAGTCCTGCTGGCGCTGGGCTTTGCGCTCAAGCTCTTCGGTCTTTTGGCGTTCGGCTTCTTCGAGGGCTTCCCGGGCGCGTTGGGCTTTCTCTTCCGCTTCCTTTTCCCAGGCCTCGTCATCCGCGCGTTCCTCGTCGGAACGCATGTCGTATCCCTTGCGGACCAGGTAGTTTTTCATCCACTGACCCAAGGGCAGATTCTGTTTTTCTTCGGGGGTTTTGCTTTGCCAGTATTTGCGAAACTTCTCGATTCCCTCGCTGGGGGGGGTGTCCTGATCGGTGCGGCCGGCCCGGGTCAGTTGTTCATAAATCAGGTCGGCGTTTTTCCGGCGGGTCCAGCCAACGGGATCGGTCAGGAACGAGGAATCCTCCGAATCAGATTGCCGATTGGCCCATTCGGCGGCGGCGCGGTCTTGATCCGCGATGTCCGGTGCTTCCGGCCAGGTGCGGTTTTCAATCATTCGTTGAATAACCATGGCTTCGGCGGGACTGATTTCTTCGCCGCGGCCGGCTTTTTCCATCACATATTGGTAGAATTCGACCGACTTCGGGGTGGGGCGGGCGCGGTAGCCCGGGCGGCTTTCGTCGCGCCAGTCTCCGGGCGCTTGAAACGCATTCGGATCGTCCGGGTCACGGTTTTTCGGATCCCGTTTATAGATGAAGTCCGGGACCCAATCGCCCTCGTAGATGTATTCAACGCCGTTCCAGACGCCTTGGACCATGCGCTGGCCGACGGGGGGTTGATAGGGTTTGTCCGGGGGAGACGCTGCCGGCGCGGTTCCGAGTCCGGCCAAAACCGCCAGAGCACAGAACAGCATTTGTTTTGCGATCGAGGTCATGGCGGGTCACTCTGAGTTGCCGGTGGCGGGGGGGGGATGGAGACGGGTTCCTCAACCATCCGGCCATCCGGCCGGCGCACCAGGAGGATGGGCCCTTCTTTGTGCGGGGCGGCGAGGTGAATGACGGAAGCCGCGGCCAGCTGCTGCCGGGCCAGAAGCCAATCAGCGTCGCTCAGCAGGTGGCGTCCGGACACCTGGGCGGTATCCAGCGCGCCCATGGGCTTGTCAAACCCTGGCATGGGATTCAGGCCAACAAAGACGGCCAGGTTTTCCATTTGCGCCTTCAGTTGGACAACGGCCTTGGAGCGCGGGAGGGGTTGCAGGCTTTCATAGAGGGCGCCTTCGGCCGGAATCCAGAACCGCCAATCCAGGGTTTGGGCGGCGGAGTTCCACCGGGCCGAGTGAAAAGCCGGGAGGGTGCCGGCCTCATTGGCCAGGTTGAAGGTTTCGCCTTCGGACTCAAAGGCGTCGAGGAGCAAAGCCAGCACGGGGACTTGAGTGGCCTGCAGTTTCTCGATGGATGCCCGGGCGGGGAGGGCGACACCTATTCCCCACAACAGGACCAGAGCGGGCAGGCCGACGAAAATGCGCAAACAGGGCCTGAGGCGCATCGGAGAGTTGGCGCAAG
>JAHDSS010000564.1 GCA_018432565.1 Kiritimatiellia bacterium | reverse complement strand
CCCCTGCCCCCTGTCTCCTGTCCCCTGTCTCCTGTCCCCTGTCCCCTGCCCCCTGTCTCCTGTCCCCTGTCTCCTGTCCCCTGTCCCCTGCCCCCTGTCCCCTGCCCTCTGACCTCTTATGAACACAAAACCCCTCACTCCCCGCGACATCACGGCCATGAAAGGCCGCGAAAAAATCGCCTGCCTCACCGCCTACGACTTCCGGACCGCGCGGCTTCTCGATGACGCCGGCATTCCGCTTCTTCTCGTCGGCGACTCCGTCGGCACCACCCTGCTGGGCTTCGACAACACCCTGCCGGTCACCCTCGACGACATGATCCGCCACACCGCCGCCGTCGTGCGCGGCGCCCGTCGCGCCCTCGTCGTCGTGGACATGCCCTTCATGACCTACCAGGCCTCCATCGAACAGGCCCTGCTCAACAGCGGGCGCGTCCTCCGGGAAACCGGCTGCCAGGCCGTCAAAATCGAAGGCGGCGACTTCCGCGCCCCCTGCATCGCCGCCCTCGTCCAAAACGGCATTCCCGTCCTGGCCCATATCGGCCTGACCCCCCAGAGCGTCCAGACCCTCGGCATGCGCGTCCAGGGCCGCGGCGACGAAGCCGCCCGCCGGCTCGTGGCCGACGCCCGCGCCGTCGAAGCCGCCGGCGCCTTCGCCGTTGTCCTCGAAGCCGTCCCCGCCGCCCTCGGCGCCGAAGTCGCCGCCGCCGTCCAGATCCCCGTCATCGGCATCGGCGCCGGCCCCGGCTGCGACGGACAGATCCTCGTCATCAACGACCTCCTCGGCCTCTCCGGCGACTTCCAGCCCAAGTTCGTCAAGCGATACGCCGACCTCGGACCCCAGATCGCCGCCGCCGCCGCCGCCTACCAAACCGACGTCCAGTCCGGCGCCTTTCCCGATCCCGAGCATTCCTACGAGTAACCCCGGCCCGCCCCGATCCAAGGAACCGCCATGAAAACCGATCCCAGCAAGGAAGCCGTCCGGATCCAGGCCGAACAGGGCGATCCCGAAGCCCAGTACGAATGGGCCCGCCACCTCGCCTGGGGCAAAGGCCGCGCCAAGCAGCCCGACGAGGCCGCCACGTGGTTCGCCGCCGCGCTCGACCAGTTCCAGGCCGCCGCCGAACGCGGCGACGCCCGGGGCCAGCTCAACCTCGGCAAGATGAACGAACACGGCCACGGCGTCCCCGAAGACCACGCCGAAGCCGCCCGCCTCTACCGCCTCGCCGCCGACCAGGGCAGCGCCGAAGCCCAGTACCGCCTCGGCCACCTGCATGAATACGGCGACGGCGTGGAACCGGATTTCGACACCGCCATGGAGTGGTACGCCAAGGCCGCCGCCCAGGGCGACAAAAACGCCCGGATCAAGGTCGAGCTCCGCGACCAGTATGTCCGCGGGCTGGACCTCGCCAAACAGGGCCACCAGCACGCCCAGTACCAGGTCGGCCGCATGTACGAATACGGCATGGGCGTGCCCAAGGATGAACAGGAAGCCGCCAGGTGGTACCGGCTCGCCGCCGAACAGGCCGACCTCAAATCCCAGGAACGCATCGGCCAGCTCCTCGAAGAAGGCACCGGCGTCCCCCAGGATCCCGAAGAGGCCGCCAGATTCTACCAGAAGATGGCCGAACAGCTCCGCTTCAAGGCCGACCTGGAAAACGCCCAGGCCCAGTTCGAACTGGGACGCCTTTACGAACGCGGGCGCGGCGTGGACGAAAGCATCGAAACCGCCCTGCACTGGTATCTGCTGTCCGCCAAGAAGGGCAACCCCCAGGCCCAGTACCGCCTCGGTCGGCTCTACATGGAAGGCAAGCTCGTCGGACAGGACGCCGCCTCGGCCGCCAAATGGTTCCGACAGTCCGTACGCCTCAACGCCCTCCCCGACGACGCCCCCCGCATCTGATCCCCTGCCCAAATTTCACATCTGCCCCCTTTTCCCTAAAAGGGGTCAGCCAATGAATTTTAGAATCCGTTGTTTTTCCCTTGTCCACGCCTCCGGCGGCTTGTCATAAAAGCGCATGGCTCGGCAGACGGTGGTATAATGCCCCATGGCCAGCTTCTCGGCAATCCAGGCCACCCCGACCGGATAATGACGTCTCAGCAAACCGGCCATCAACAGCTTAATTGGATCGGACTTGGGTATCTCCCGCAATGCCGCCTCATCCAATCTGAAATGTTTTAAGCATCGCTTGAACACGGCTTCGGCCGCCTCTTGAGATATATCCCGTTTTTGTTCCAGATCCACCAGGCGCCTTGGATTCGTTTGGCGTTCAGCGGCCAGATTCTCCACCAGGCGTTTGCGAAATTCCCGGCTGCCGTGAATCCATCCCTGCTCCATCTTGTCCCAGTCCGTCTGCTCCCGGGTTTCCATCAACTTTCGAGCCACCATGGCATGCTTCATTTCCATGTAGCTGGCGTACGCCTTCCGTGCCGAAGGAGAATCCCCTGACAAACCGGTTGCCCTCAGCACATCCCCCACGGCCAGCCATGGCGGCCTCTGCGCAGGAGCCGCCAAATAAAAGGGATAACTGCTCCACGGATAGGCCGCCAGATTGCCGGGCCTTGTCAATTGTGCTGCTGCCGGGTTCAGGTGGATGTACTCACTGACCCGGCGAAAATAACTCGGATCCGCATTCTCCACGATTTTCCCCTTGTAGCGGCCCTGAAACAGATGCCCGGCCAGATGATGGCGTGCATTGTAGCGCTGGGTGAACGTACCCAGAAACCATTTCATGGCGTCTACCAAATCGCCGCGGGGAGTCTCTAGCAGAAGATGATAGTGATTACTCATCAGGCACCAAGCGTGAACCATCGTCCCGTTGCGATCGCACAGCTCGCCAAGGCACCGGATAAAAAGATCTGCATCCTCCTGGGATTGGAATATATCCCGGAACTGGTTCCCTCTCCCCATCAGGTGGTAACGGGCACCGGCATACTCTACTCGCAGCGGTCTGGCCATGCTGTAAACATGTCGAACGTCTTCGAGCCCGTCAAGATCAGATTCTAAAATTCATTGGCTGACCCCTTTTTGCCAAAAGGGGTCAGCCTGTTAATTTTAGAATCTGAGAATGCGGTTGTGCTTTGGGGCGGGAACGCGATAGCGTCTGACGTCATGAAGATTGTGGAATCGGCTCAAGAGATGCGGGACACCGCGCGGATGCTGCGGGCGCAGGGGCGGTGCATCGGCTTCGTCCCCACCATGGGCAATCTGCACGACGGCCACCTGTCGCTGATCCGCATCGCCAAACGGCAGGCCGATGTCGTGGCGGTCTCGATTTTCGTCAATCCCGCGCAGTTCGGTCCCCACGAGGATTTCGCGGCCTATCCGCGCACATTCGAGGCGGACTGCGCCCTGTGCGAACGCGAAGGCGTGGATCTGGTGTT